>JAFGMB010000106.1 GCA_016927765.1 Synergistales bacterium | reverse complement strand
CGCTGCTCCTTCTGCAATGATAGGAGCCTCCAATCATTTTGAGGTTGCCATAGCAACTGCTACCATGTTGTACGGTCTTTCTTCAGGAGCAGCCCTGGCTACCGTTGTTGGAGTGCTTATCGAGGTTCCTGTAATGCTGATGCTGGTGAGGATATGCCTTAATACCCGGAACTGGTTTTCCCCTGAGGGTTTCAGGCAGGATGTTTTTCAATTGAAATAATCCCGTTGGGATGCGGATAAAGGGAGTCCTTCCAGGACTCCCCAGGATTGTTTACACTATGTTTACCCTGATATGGCTGTCAAGATTTTCCTGCAGGGCATCCTCGATCTTCTTCAGTGTGAAGGTCTGACCGCTGGGACATCCTGCACAGACTCCAAGATAGGACAGGAAAACCTCTGTTGATCCTTCATGTTCCTTCATGTCAAGGACTTCCACGTTCCCTCCGTCCAGGATCAGTATTGGTCTGACCACTTCATCCAGGACTTTCTCCACTGCCCTGTGTTTCTGGATCAGTGTCATGGAAGAAAAGTCCCTTTCTTCAAGATGTTGTGAAAGTTCTTCTTTTTCCATCTCCATCCTGACCTCCCGGAGGATGTTCTCAATGTAATACTTACGCGGTTCATGACCTCCAGGGCGTATGCAGGATTTACAGAAAGCTCCTGCCTTTGTGTAGTGGATAACATCTTCCACTGTTTTGAGATCGTTGAGCCGGATAACGTCCTTTATGGTCTTGAGGCTTACTCTAGCGCACTGGCATACGATATCCTCTTCCTCAAGTCGGCTTACATCCACTCCTTTATATATGGAAGCAGCTTTTTTCAGGACATCATAGGCCATAACGCTGCAATGCATCTTCTGGGGTGGAATTGCCGGTTTGTCAGCCTCATCCCTCAGTTCCCTTTCCACATCCAGGTTGGTTATTTCAAGGACCTGGTCAACGGTCTTTCCTATGCACATTTCCGCCATGACGTCGCTGGAGGCAATGGCAGTGCCACAACCGAAGGTCTTGAACCTGGCATCGAGAATGATGTCCGTGTCAGGATCCACGATCCAGTAAAGACGTACTGCATCTCCACAGACCTCGGCTCCCCAGTCGGCTATTATCAGTTTACCGCCTTTTTTCTCAGCGTCCTCTTCCGTGAGATCTCCCATGAATGAAGGGTTGATAACCCGTTGTGTCACTTTGCTGGAGTACTGTTCCCAGAGAGAACCTCCTACAAGATCATGTTTTGCCATGAAATATCACCTTCTTATCAGTACCATCTGAACGCAGGGTTCAGGGTCTTCTCGAGGATATGTTTCTCAGGCGCTCAACAGATGCTTTCAGGACATCTATGGTCTTCTCTATTTCCTCTTCAGTGGTGAACCTTGAAAGGCTGAGCCTGATGCCGGTATGAGCAAGTTGATCATCTACGCACATGGCCACGAAGGTCGGATTGGGTTCAAGAGATTCTGAGGCGCAGGCGCTTCCCGTTGAAGCCGCGATCTCCTGCCTGTTGAGTTCCCAGATGAGGGCTTCTCCTTCCACTCCCCTTATACTTGCAAGGATAGTATTAGGGGTTCGGATCTTCCTCTGGCCAACCACTATGGTGTCGGGTATGGCAAGGATGGCATCCTCCAGGATGTCCCTTAATCTTCTTACCTCCGTGGATTCATAATCAAGGTTTGATACGGCCAGTTCCATGGCCAGCCCCATGCCTACAAGGCCAGGGACGTCTACGGTGCCGGCTCTCTTGCCTGCCATCTGTTCTCCTCCATGGAGAAGAGGCGGCAGGTCCCTTCCTTTCCTGATGAAGAGTCCCCCGATACCTTTGGGGGCATGAAATTTATGGCCGCTGAAACTCAGAAAATCCACGCCCGTATCCTGAACATCTACCGGTATCTTTCCAATAGCCTGAACGGCATCGGTATGGAAAAGAGCACCATTCTCATGGGCCACCTGGCAGAGTTCCTTGATGGGGAAGATAAGCCCCGTCTCGTTGTTGGCCCACATGATGGACACTAGGGCAGTCTTGTCGGGGTCGATATATTCCCTTAGTATCTTTCCATCCACTATTCCATCCTCATTTACCGGTAGGTAGATCACGTCAACTCCCAGGGTTTCAAGAAACCTGCAGGAATTCGCCACACAGGGATGTTCTACCTGTGTAGTTATCACCTGGGTCTTTTTCCCGGGTTTGATGAGCTTGTAATACATGCCCTTTATAACGGTGTTGTTGCTTTCAGTGGCGCAACTGGTTATCAGGATATCATCTTCGTCCCTTGCATTGATGCCTGAATATAACCTGTCAAAGGCTATACGCATGTAGGGATGAACTTCCGTTCCAAAATCATGAAGTGAATTGGGATTCCCATACATCTGGCAGTAGAAAGGGTCCATGGCCTCTTTGACTTTGGGGTCCACAATGGTGGTGGCATTGTTATCAAGGTAGATCCTTTCCATTTACGGAGTCCTCCTTTCCCTCGCTAATTTAATCATCACGTCTAATTTTACTACATCAACACAACATCAGGGATAAAGGATGGGGGAAAGGAATAAAGGGAAAGCAATATTTCATGAAGCGGTATATCAGAGTCGGAAAGACGGTCATAAAAAGAGGATCATAAGAGAAACAAATGATGCGGTGGGACCACTCAATAGGGGAAGTCTACCGATTTCTAAAGGCAAAACCGGGGAAGCCAAGGCTTCCCCGGTTCGTGATCAGTAGCAGGGATCCAGGATTAAAATGTATTTTAAACGTACTGGTACCTGGAACCGGCTTTTTTCCTTTCGCCATCATTTAGAATGGCCTTCCTTATCCTTACAGACTCAGGAGTGACCTCTACCAGTTCATCTGTTTCTATCCATTCCAGTGCTTTTTCCAGGGTCATGGTCCTGGGAACATCGAGCTTTATTCCAAGATCCTTGGTGGATGCCCTGTGGTTGGTGGTCTGCTTCTTTTTCGTGGGGTTGCAGACCATGTCACCGGGTCTTGAATGTTCTCCAACTATCATTCCCTCGTAGACCCTGTCCATGGGGCTGATGAAAAGAGTTCCTCTCTGTTGAAGGTTTTCCAGCTGGTAACCGGTGGCTTCCCCGGTTTCCATGCTGATCATGGACCCCCTGTTCCTTGCGTTGATCTCTCCGGCCCACGGACCATAGCCGTTAAAGCAGGAGGACATGATACCCAGTCCCCGCGTATCTGTAAGGAATTCACCGCGATAACCTATAAGTCCCCTTGTGGGTATCCTGAATTCCAGCCTGAGCAGGCCGGTATTCAGGTTCAGTATGTTGACCATCCGCCCCCTGCGTCTTGAAAGCTTTTCAAATACCACTCCCTGGAATTCCTCGGGTATATCTATAGTGACCTCTTCCATGGGCTCATAGAGTTTCCCATCCAGGAGTTCTGTGATGACCTCTGGTTTGGATACGCAGAACTCCATTCCTTCCCTGCGCATTTCCTCTATGAGGATGGCAAGATGGAGTTCCCCCCTGCCCGAGACCTTGACACCATCGGGCCTTCCAAGGTCCTCCATGTGAAGAGCCACGTTCACCTGCATTTCCCTTTCTATCCTTGCCTTCAGCTGACGCAGGGTAATTGCCTGACCCTCCTGCCCGGAAAAGGGTCCATTGTTGACCAGGAAGAACATGGATACCGTGGGTTCCTCTATGGACAAAGGAGGCAGGGTCCTGCCTTCGAGCTGAGGGTCTGAAAAAGTATCCCCTATGTTGATATCCTTGGGTCCGGCTATCCAGACTATATCCCCGGCATAGACCTTTTCCAGTTCAACCCTGTCAAGACCTCTCGTTACCCAGATCTGTGAGGGTCTCTCCATGACCTGGCCCGAGATCTCCCAGTTCCCATCCTGTTTTTCCGGGTTCAGCCATCTTACTGATGTCCTCAGAAAATCCTGTCCTTTTTCCAGTGTTCCCTGGAGGATCTTTCCGCAGCCGATCCTTCCGGTATATTCATTCCAGGCCAGTGTTGTGACCTGCATCAGGAAAGGAGCTTCCAGTTCAGCTTTCGGGGCGGGAACATGGTCAATGATCATCTGGAACAATGCTTCCATTCCTTCCCTGGGATCGGATCCCAGGTCATTGACAGCCCAGCCCTGTAGCCCTGATCCGTAAATGACGGGAAAGTCTGTCTGTTCATCTGAAGCTCCGAGTTCAACAAAGAGATCGAAGGTCTTGTCCAGGGTGTCATCCGGATCAGCATTTGGCCTGTCGGCCTTGTTTATGAAAACCAGGGGCTTAAGCCCCATCTCAAGGGCATGTTTAAGAACATACCTGGTCTGGGGCATGGGGCCTTCGTTGGCGTCTACCAGCAGAAGGACGGAGTCAACTGTAGAGAGGACCCTTTCTACCTCCCCTGAAAAATCCGCATGCCCTGGTGTATCTACCAGGTTTATCAGATAGCCTTTCCATTCCACGGTACAGTGTTTTGAACGGATGGTGATACCCCTTTCCCGTTCCAGTTCGTTACTGTCCATGACCCTCTCTTCTACATGGGCATTTTCCCGGAAGACTTTTGCAGCGCGGAATATGGAGTCGATGAGAGTGGTCTTGCCGTGGTCGATATGAGCTATGATAGCCAGGTTCCTTATTTTGGATACTTCATGCATTTCTTACATCTCCCTGGTGTTGCAGTTAGGTATGGGGAATTCCCCACACAAGATAGGAATCATACCTCTTAAAGGTAACGAAAACAACCCTGTTTTTCTAAAGAAGAGCAGGTGAGTTATTAATTCCACCTCATCTTGCATCCTGGCCATTGAAACCCCAGGTGGTCCCCCGAGTTTGCGAAATTGGTTACAGGTCTTATGAATTTCTGCAAACTGAATTGAAAATCATACTTCAACAGTTTAAACTAATGATTAATTCTTATGGAATTCTACGAGCCCTATAACTGGGAGGATTCAATGGATATTGTAATGGTTCTCAGGGTCATTCTCCTGGCACTTGTAGCTATTGGTCTTGCAGGGTTGCTGGTGAAGCGTAACCTGATCATGAAGATAATTGCCATGGATATCATGAACACCGGTGTTATCAGCCTTTATGTCCTGGCTGCATGGAGAAGGGGAAAGGCGCCATTGACCACTGACCTCTCAATTCCTCAGGCTTCTGCTGACCCTGTCCCCCAGGCTGTTATCGTAACTGCCATAGTGATCGGATTTTCCATTCTCTCTCTTCTTGTGGTCTACGTGATGGATCTCTCCAGGTATTTCCATACCCTCGATACTGAAAGGATCCAGAAAAAATGGCACCGATGAGGGGAGTCCACATATTATGAACATTCCTGTGACCCTTCTTGTTCTTTTCGTATTCCTTCCCCTCTCAGGGGGAGGCCTTCTCTTTCTCTTTCCGGAAAGAGGCCGGAAAATATTGCCCATGCTGTTCATGGTGAACTCGATCCTTGCGGGATACATGATCTACCTGGGATTCGAGGAACGTGTTGTTTTTTCTGGTTCCTTTGGGGTTGAAATAGCATTTGATGGTCCCGGTTTTATCCTTACTCTCATGAACGGCATAGTATTCCTTGCTGTTTCCCTTTCCCTGGCGGATAGACCCTTCCCACCCATTACCTTATCTCTTATCTCCATGCTCCACGGGACTGCGAATGCGGTTTTTATAAGTAATGACCTGTTCAACGTTTTTGTGTGTGTTGACCTGGCAGGAATACTTGGCTTTCTCCTTATAAGGATGGGAAGAAAGCCAAGACAGGTATGGTCTGCCGTTAAATACCTGTTAACTGCCAATGTGGGGATGATCTTTTATTTACTCGGTTGCCTCCAGGTCTATACCCATACCGGCTCTTTTTCCATAAGTACTCTTGGAGATGTTCCCCCTGTTGCAGTGGCCCTTTTATTGACAGGCCTTTCGGTAAAGGGAGGTATCCTTGCTATGGGGTTATGGCTTCCGGAGGCTCATGGAGAGGCAGAGGCAGAAATATCTGCCCTTTTATCGGGAGTCATCGTGAAGGTTGGCCTGGCTCCCATGTTCCGGATAGCCTCCGTTTCTTCCCTTGCCCATGGCTTTCTCTCTTTCATCGGCCCAATTGCGGCTATATGGGGTGTATGTTATGCCATGGCAGAGAAGGACCTTAAAAAAATGCTGGCCTACAGCACCCTTTCACAGGTGGGATTTGCTATTTCCGTACCGGCCCTGGGCCCCTTTTACGCTGCTTCCCACGGTGTTGCCAAGGCATGGCTTTTTCTTTCCGCCGGGAGAATGCCAGGCAAGTCCATTGAATATCTCCAGAATAAGGGCGTGGAGATATCTTCATGGCTGCCATTGATCCTTGGATCCCTGGTGATCGCCGGAATGCCCGGATTTGCCCTGTACAGTGCAAAAGGACTTATTATGTCATCCCAGGAAGGCTGGAAACTTGCGCTGCTATACCTTGCTTCACTGGGGACAGCCATCTATTATTCCAAGCTGTTATTTATCCCTCCGCTGAGGCAGGGGAAACTCACAGGGCGGTCAGGCTCTTCTGACCTGATCCTCCTGGGAGCTCTAATAGCTGGAGGTTATCGTGTAGGGTCTTATGGAATATCCCAGATCTTTTCATCCTTGTCCCTTCTTCTTTCAGGTATTGCCCTGTATCTCCTGTTAAGGGAAAGGGTTACTCCCCTTCTTCCATATTGGCAGGAGGAGATAGACCACATTCTGGGTCTTACCCTTCTTTTCTGCCTTCTCATATGGGGGGTGTTCGCCCTATGACCCCCTTTTTTGTTTTAGGTTTCTTCCTCTGGACTGCTGTTACAGGAATATATGAAGGATCATGCCTTATGCTGGGGCTTCTTGTGAGCCTTTTCCTGGATCATATCTTCCTGATGGGGAGCGGGTGGGTCAAAACCTTTTCCTTTACTTTCAGGACCATCAAAGTGCTCTGTAAAGCCTATCTGGAATCTGCCAGGCTTGTATTCAGCAGGTCCTACAGGGAAGCATACTTTACAGAAAGAATACAGGATGCTACGCCCTGGAAAATTTTCCTTGAAGTTTTTCTCGTGACCCTGACTCCAAGAACCATATCTGTGAATATCGATCATACTGACGAGATGCTCATCCATAAATTCGAGGAGGAAAAGAAATGATAGATACATGTCTTTGGGTCCTCATGCTCCTCATCCTTCTCACACTGTGGATATATGCCCGGTCCAGGGGGTCCTGGATGAAGTTGGTCTCCTTATGTTCCCTCTCCATGAAAGGGGGGTTGCTGATACTGCTCTGGAGCTGTGCGGAAATCAGCCAGGAGCTCATATCTGTGGGGCTTGCCATCCTTGCCCTTGGAGGAGTGGGAGTGATGATCCTCGCCATTTTCCTTGAGAGGGGGCTTTTGAATGATCTTCCTGAGTGACCTTCTTTTAGTGACAGGAATGCTCCTGATGGTGTGGGGAACCCTATGGTTTCTGAAACCTGTGGGAATCCATACCCTGTTGCACCCTCTGGGGGTCTCGGATACCCTTGGGGCCTTCCTGGTGGTTCTGGGACTCTGTTTCCGGTATCCCCGGCATGTTATCCCCCTTGGGGTCGCTGCGCTTGCCCTCCTGATATGGGGTCCCCTGGTGACCTATGTCATTGCCAGGGGATGTTCCAGGTTACCGGGAAGGAGGAGTTGATCCGGTCATGAAAGATGCTCTCCTTGTCATATTGATCCTGTCCCTTCCGGTCATGGCCTTTCTCATCCTTAGAGAGAAACATCTTCTCCATGCGATCATAGGGAGAGGAATGCTCGGGATCCTTGCTGCCGTAGCCTATGCCTTTCTTGGTGCTCCAGACGTGGCGATCACCGAGGCCCTTATGGGTGCCCTCCTTGTCACATTGCTTTACGTGGTTGTATTTGTATCCGCAGGGGAATTCAGGGTAGGTTACGTGGAGCTTCCTCCCCTGATCCAGCAAAAGCGGGAAGAACTTGAAGGATATATGGTGGAACTCCTCAGGGCATTCGGTACTTCGGTCGGATTGACACCGAGGTTTATCCCTTTTTCGAGCCGGGAAGAACTGCTGGATGAACTTCAGAATGGTGTTATGGACCTGGCGATCGGTTCTTTCGTGGATCTCTTCGACTGCAGGGAAAGCTGTACTGCCCTCCCGGTGGTGGAGACAAGGGTCATGGCCGGGGGAAAGGGACAATGGGTGGATATCCTCAGGGCCAGGACCGCAGAAGAAGGGTTCCCGGGGGAATTCCCCCCTGGATGGAAGGTATCTGATGCCAGTTATTCTGTCCTGGTATCTGAAGATGCCCACGATCTCCAGGAAATGGTATCAGCCTTCATGGAGAATGATGGCAGGCAAGAAGTTATCAGGCTCAGACAGAAATACCTGGGGGAATAGGAAATGAGATCTTTCAAATATCTGTATCTTGTACTGATAGTGCTCTTTTTTATCTTTTTATCCCTCTCTTCATGGGGGGAACATGGAGCCCTTTTCGAGGCTTACCGGATAAGCCTGGAAACAGGGATACCCAATGCTGTATCGGGTATATATCTTCAGAATCGGCTTTATGACACTGTATTTGAGGTAACAGTGTTTTCGGTGGCCATATCGGGGGCACTTTTCTTTCTCGGGTGGCGAGGGAAATACAGGCTGGATAAAAAGATAAATGCCGATGCTCCTATGATCATGATGTTGAAGGGTGCGGCCTTTCTGTCCTTTGTCTTTGGATGTGCCCTGGTGCTGGTGGGGCATCTTTCGCCGGGGGGAGGATTTGCTGGCGGTGTCGCTCTTGCTACCTCCATGGTGATCCAGTCACTTCTTGATGAAAAGAACAGGCTGACAGGTTATTTATCCAGCCATGATCCCGAAAAGATCGAAAAATCTGCCTGGTTGCTGATAATTCTGATATCCGCCTTCACTTGCGCCGGGTCGTTCCTGCCAAAAGGGTTGTACGGTACTGTCCTGAGTGGCGGCTGGATACCCTTCCTCAATGTCCTTATAGGGGTCAAGGTGGGTCTTGGGGCCTGGGCTCTGTCCATGGGTTTCCTCGAACACAGGTGGATCTTCTGACCTTTCTGGTTTGTTATCTGAAAAGTGGGGAGGATATCTCCTCCCCACTTGATATTATCTTGAGCGAACCTTCGAGGGTTTCCTTTCCCTTGGAGCTCTGGCAGGTCTTTTGCTGTTCCTGGGTTCGGGTTTTCTTGGGCTGGTTTCTTCCGGTATCAATCCCCACCGTTTGAGTGAGGAAGGATTCCTCGTATATTTCTCATAGGCAAGGTCAAGGAGTTCCACTTTTACCGATTCCTCGAGGAGTGTGATCTGGGCTACCTCTTTCCTGTCCACGTCAAGAGACGAACAGACACTTCGTAATACCCTTCCTACATTCCATCCACTGGTGTTCAGGAGCCCGAGACGGATCTCCGTACCCCTTTCCCTTTGAGGCCTCTCCCTTTTTCCGCTCCGGCCCTGGGAAGGGGATGTTCTTTCAGTGCGGGCTTCTGGTTTTTTCGTGGCCATTTCCTTCTGGAGTTCTCTTTTTAGATCATAACCACCGGGTATCTTTCTGTCAGCAAGCTGAAGAAGGCGGGTCACCAGGTGAACGGGATCGGTCCTGGAAATGATGGATTCTGCCCATGCATGGATATCCTTCTTTTCTGGAAGATCCTGGTTAAGCAGTTTTTCCTCGTAAATTGACCTGTTCCTTGTCTTGATATCGTCCCCATCGGGAACGGGAAGCCATTCCAGGGCGATCTTCGTTCTCTGGACCATTGATCTGAAACGAGATGTCTCCCTCAGATTGAGTATGAGGATATTTTTGCCCTTGTTTCCAGCTCTCCCTGTCCTTCCGCTTCTGTGTATGAAGGTGTCAAGGTCGTCAGGCAGCCCGAACTGGAAAACATGCTTTACACCTGGCACATCTATACCCCTGGCTGCGACGTTTGTCGCCACCAGAAGAGATACCCTTCCGGATTTGAAGGATGCAAGGGACTGGTTCCTTTCCCTCTGGCTAAAGTCGCCGTTGATGCAACATACCTGGAAACCTTCCTGCTGAAGCCTTTCAGTGACTTCCAGTGTCTGGGCCCTGGTATGGCAGAAGATCAGGCCTCGGGAGGAATCCTCCCAGAGGAGTACATTAACGAGGCCATCAAGGCTTCCATGCCTTGGGACCATGTAGACCTTGTGGGCTATCTCCGAGTGTTGCTCTCCTTCGTCCACCAGGCTGATGGTCCTGGGGTCACTCAGGTATCTCCTTGAAAGTCTCAGTACTTCTTCCGGCATGGTAGCCGAAAAAAGCCAGGTCCTTTCCCTGAGAGGTATGGCATCGAGTATGGCTTCGAGCTCATCCCTGAAGCCCATATCAAGCATATGATCCCCTTCATCCAGGACCACTGTATGAACATCTTCCAGTTTCAGGGTTCCCCGTCTCAGGTGGTCCAGTGTCCTTCCCGGAGTACCTACCACGACAGAGGCTCCCCTGCGAAGGTCCTTGATCTGTACAGATATGTCGGTTCCGCCGACAAGACTTGCTATTCTCAGGTGCATATTCCGCCCAAGCCAGTCCGCTTCCCTGGCTATCTGAAGGGCCAGTTCCCTGGTAGGGGAAAGAACGAGCACCTTGGGAGAACCGTTCGTCATCCGATCCTCATTGAAGATGGGAAGAAGAAAAGCGAGGGTTTTTCCGGAACCTGTCTTTGCTCTAACGATAAGATCCGTGTTCAGATCCTGCTGTTCCAGCACTTTTTCCTGGACCGGTGTTGGGCTTAGGAATCCCTTGGTTTCCAGGGTTTCCTGAAGTTCCGGTCTCAGTTCGTATTTCTGAAATAAAATATCTGTCATTGCTTGAAATTGATCCTCCTCATAATAGAGAAAAGCACAAAAAAAGCGACACCCATAGAGGGGCGCCACTTCGTGTAATCCCTTCACGGTAACGTCACAATTATCCGGAAAAGACAATAATTGTCAAGACATTTATGTAAAGAAAGGATTAAAGCTTCTCCCCATATTGCCTGTTATACTTTTACTACATCCCTAATTTCGCCGGAGGTGACCTTAATGAAGATCTCCAGGAGAAAAGCCGGAATAGTCAGGGAAGCCCTTGAAAATTGGGAAAAAGAAGGTATCTTGGATAAAACCTCCAAAGAGAAATTCCTCTCTTCCATGGAATTGATCCCTTTTGACTGGAGGAAAATGGCTGTTTATTCATTTCTGCTTGCCCTGATCTCCATAGTGATCGCTGTGGTGAGCATATTTACCGATGCAAAATTTATTCTGCTACTGTCCAGGTTGTTCAAGGCTCCTGACCTGGTTAAATGCATTTTCTTCTCGTCCCTTTCATTGGGATTCTTCTTATGGGCTTTCAGGAGAAGGGGGAATACCCCCCTGAAAGTGTTCAGCAACGAAGCTCTGATTTTCCTGGGAGTCCTTTCATTGGCGGGGGCAATTGTGTTTCTGGGGATGGCTCTTGGGGATAAAAGTGGACGCTTTTCACTTCTGTTGTTTATGGCCGCAGTTCTTTATGGAGTTATCGGATTCACCTTTTCTTCAAGACAGGTATGGGTCTTTTCACTCATTTCCCTTGGAGGGTGGTTTGGGGCGGAAACGGGCT
>JAFGMB010000105.1 GCA_016927765.1 Synergistales bacterium | reverse complement strand
GGACCCTACGGAAAACCTGATCAGCCCCGTTTCCTCAACGCCTGTGCATTAATTGAAACCGAAAAAGAAGGCGAAGAGATCCTCCCTCTTCTGAAAGATATCGAAAAGCAGGTGGGAAGGAAAGAACGGGAAAAATGGGGACCCAGGGAGATCGATATTGACATTATTTTCATTGACCAGAAGGTGATCGAAAGCGAAACACTCCAGGTACCCCATCCCGAAATGCACAAGAGAGATTTTGTCCTGAAACCTCTCGCCCAGATCATCCCTGACTGGATCCACCCTGTTCTGAAAAGGACCGTAGAGGAACTTGCTTCAGAAATTCCGGAAAAAGACATCTCCATTGTCCGGATCGCCAGGTTGTAATGGAAGATGAAGTTCTTTCCAAGGAATATTTTTTCCCTTTCAGCCTACACCCTACTGACCATACTGCTTGTCCTATCCCCTCCCGCAAAGACCTGTCATGCCTATTTCAGGCTTCTGAAGGTTAGGAGAGCACCGGTCACGATCTCCGTTGAACAGCGGAAATATGAGGAAGGTATTATCCATAGGGCTTTTATCAGAACCCCCCTCGAGATCCTCCCTCTCAAAGAGATCGAAGGTTTCCAACTGACCGGGGAAAACCATAGATGGCAAAAACTGGACGGGGATAAACAACCTGACCTGATCTGGACGATAAGCCTTAGTGATCCTGGTTCCGGAGATCAGTACAAACTCTGGGTGGTTACCCTGACCCGGGGATCAAGGGGATGGATCTTTCTGACCCCCTACGGGGAGAACCTTTGGGAAAGATTACCTTTCACTGTCGATGTCCCTGAAGATGTGATCCTCCATTTTTCCGGATCCACACCGGAATATAATGGGACTCCTTCACTTAAAGGGCGGGATATTATGACTTTCGTCTACACTCTTTCTTTTACCGAGGAAGGGCCAAAACTTGTCATTGCACCTGAAGCATACAAGATTCTCTACAGGATCGCTTCCATGGTTGCGGCAGAAGAAACAGACCCCCAGGTGAAGTTCGTATATGAAATGATATGTTCTGATTTCGGAAAGATGTCTCTTGGGAAAATGCCTTCAAGAGATGCTGTGATCAATTTTTCATGGCAACAGGTAATTAATTTTCCCCTTGAACAATAAGAGAGAGGACCCCTTAAAGGGGTCCTCTTGTATGTTCCTGTGGATCACCGCCGGTAGGGTATGTCATTTACCAGCCAGTTCGCGGCACCTTTTGAGCACTTCCTCTACATGACCTTTGACTTTAACCTGGTCCCACATGGCCCTGACATTACGCTCAGGGTCAACCACCAGCGTGGACCTGACCACTCCCATATATTCCTTGCCGTACATCTTCTTTTTCTGCCAGAAACCAAGCGTTTCAATGAGTTCACGATCCGGGTCACTGAGCAGAGGATACTTCAACCCGAGCCTGGAAGAGAATTTTTCATGTTTTTTCACTTCATCTGTACTCACCCCGAAAACGCTGAAGCCGAGTTCTTCAAATTCGGACAGCCTGTCCTGAAAATCATTGGCTTCGTTGGTTCATCCGGGAGTAGAATCCTTCACGTAAATGAAAAACACAGCCCATTTCCCCGTTAGATCCCCTGAACATATACTGCTACCGGACTGGTCCTTCAGACAGAAGTCCGGGATCTTTTCTCCTGTGGTTATCATCACAGTTCCTCCTTGCGAACGAAGGTTCCCCTAAATCTCCACCCTGGGAGTTGTATGTATCCCTACAGCTTCCTGATCGTACATGCACAGAAGCTTACCCTTATGGTCAAGGAGACAGCGTTTTATCTCCCCGTTCAGGTCGACACTTGCGCCATTGTAATCGATAAGGAATTCCTCGATCTCCCGGAGATCGGGTTGTTCCGTGATGTCGTATACCTTCGCGAATATGATCTCCAGCTTTTCGTTGAGAAGAATGTTGGCCCTTTCACTGAAACCATCAGTTTCACGGAAAACGTCAAGCCTGGTGGCCAGGTCCCCATGGGGCCAGAAATCTGAAAGGAGACGAAGCCTTTCGATGGCGATCTCTTTTGCCCAGGCTTTCTTGGAGGGCACACTGTCTACACTGATACCAAAGGGAACCGTGTTCAGTTTTTCGAAAAGATCCATCCTGACATCAAGCCTGTTCATCTGTTCCGTGCATAACCGGGTCCACGCAAGGGGATGAAAGGAAAGCAATACGTTCCTGCCTCGGAAATCCTCGAGAATGACATCTTCGTTGTTCTGGTCCTTCAGCGTGAACAGTGGAGCTTCATAACCTAACTGTATATGTCTCTTCATGACACGACCTCCATTCCCTGAAAAAATATTTTACCTGTACTGGTCGATAACATTCCTGAGCTTGTCCAGGTCTACGGACCTTCTGTAAAAAGGCTCGTATCCGTCCTTGTAGAAAGGCTGGTTTTCCTCAAAAGTCTTTCTTTCGAGAGACCGGTAAATTATCCCAAGGGGATATTTCCCCTCGGAGATGGAAAGATACAATGCCTTCTTCCTGTCAGAGGGGTCGTGCTCCTCGCCAAGATAATAGGTGTGCTCCCTGAACCATTGATAGGTGTTCACTTTATTGAAGGATACACAGGGTTGGAAAATATCCACCAGGGCATAACCTTTGTGCTGGATGGCTGCCATTATCAGTTCCTTTGTTCTTTCCACATCTCCCGCAAAAGCTCTGGCCACGAAGGATGCCCCCTGGGCAACCGCTATACCCACAGGGTTGAAAGGTTCGTTTATAACACCTTCCACCTGGACAGGTGTTTTGAAACCCATGGGGCTGGTAGGGGAAGCCTGTCCTTTTGTAAGACCATAGACCATATTGTTGAATACCAGGTTGGTTATGTCAGGATTACGCCTGATAGTATGAATGAAGTGATTTCCTCCCTCTCCATACATATCCCCGTCACCGCCAAGGGCGATCACATTTAGAGAGGGGTTTGAAACCTTTATGGCCGTTGCATTGGATAAAGCCCTCCCGTGAAGGCCATTGAAGAAATTACACTTCATGAAATGGGGTGTCTTGGCAGCCTGGCCTATACCGGACACAATTACAACCTTTTCAGGCCCCAGATCAAGTGCCGCCAGGGCTTTTTTAAGGGATTCCATGATCTTGAAATCTCCACAACCAGGACACCACTGAATATCTATATCATGAAGATCGAAGGTCGTTGGGTCCATGAAAACACCTCCATTAACCTGTCAGCCCTTCCAGGGCTTCCCTTATTTCCTCTACAGAGAACTGAAGCCCCCTGTAATTGAGGATCCTTTCATCAACAACATAACCGGTATGCAGTTTAAGGTGTTTCGCCATCTGCCCGGTAGCGTTACCTTCTATCATGATAAGCCTTGAGGCTTTTGACATATACTGAAGGATATCCTCCGAAAGGGGAAAGACCTGCCTGATGTGGAGATGGGCGATCCCAGGCCTGTCAAGTATCTCCAGGGCTTCCCTGACCATGGGGTAGGTGCTTCCCCAGGAAATGACCAGGGTGTCATAGTCTTCCTGGCCCGAAAAGAGGGATGATACCGATTCCCCGGACATGGCCTTGAATTTCCTCAGGCGTTTATCCACCATTCGCGTCCTCATTTCAAAATCTTCCTTCACATGCCCCCATTCATCGTGTTCATGACTGTCCACACCAACAATTTCAGGGCCTGATCCGGGAACAGCCCTGGGAGAAATGCCCGACTCCGTATTCTCGTACCGCCGATATCCTTCATGAGCATTCACAAGGAAAGACCGATCTTCTACACCCTTAAGATCAAAGGCAGGGACATTATAGAAAGTATTCAGAAAATACTGGTCGGTCAGCATGATAACCTGGATCTGGAATTTATCGGCCAGGTAAAAGGCCCTTGATGTGAGCTCAAAAGCATCTTCTATGGAGGAAGCGGCAAGCACCATCCTCGGGAATTCTCCATGACCGGAATAGATCGCGAGTTCGAGGTCACCCTGTTCGGTTCTCGTAGCCATTCCCGTCGCCGGTCCTGGCCTCTGTCCAAGATGTACCACTACAGGGATCTCCATTACTCCGGCCAGGCTCAATCCCTCGCTCATGAGGGCAAAACCACCTCCAGAGGTGGAGACCATTGCCCTGGCTCCCGCGTAACCAGCACCTACCGCTACGTTCATGGCTGCGATCTCATCTTCTATCTGCTCCACCACAATGCCGAACTCCCTGGCCTGCTGAGCCAGGAAAGTAAGGACACCTGTTGCCGGTGACATGGGATATGAAGCTATCAGGTTACATCCTCCG
>JAFGMB010000104.1 GCA_016927765.1 Synergistales bacterium | reverse complement strand
CAGTCCTGTCATTTTCGGATAATTCCAGGGATGCAGCAAATGAACGGGCTGTACCGATGAGTCTTTCATGTGAGAATGGAACGATCTTGGGTCTTGAAGTAGTCCCTGAGGTCTGAAGGATCAGGGCAATATCTGATCCGGAAGAAATGGTACTTACATTACATTTCTGAAATTGAGGTTGCATCAGGGAAATAAGACCTGGATACTCATCACTGGCAGAGAAGAAAATAACCGGGATATCAAGTTTTCTCCCCGCAATAACAAAATCAGAGTTCAAGTGGTCCTTATGAAGGATTAGGGATATTGATCCATCCCTTAGATATTTCAGGGACTCTTCATAACTGGAAGAGGGGTTCTGAGGGAAACAGGCACATACACTGAATAAGGACAGAAAGGCAGTTACAGCATGGGGGCCATTATCTGTTACCAGGGCAACCCTGTCCTTTAAATTGATCCCCCAATCCCGCAAGACTTCTGCAGCTTGGTTCACATATCCTTCCAGTTCTGCAAAGGTGCTCGTCAGACCTTCCTCAGAGATCAGGGCGATCCCTTCTCCCTGCTGGCTCCTTATGGAAACTAATGCTTCCCATATATTGGGAGTTCGCTTATCAGTGTGGTCATACATCCTATCTTCCCTCTCTGAATAACGGTGTAATTATCTTATATGGCTTTTTCATGAGATCTCCAGGGATCAGAGCAATCGCTGAAGGATATTCAATTCTATTTTTAATGAAACAGGAATGTAACAGCCCTGGTAGTGAACCTTAACCAGATCAATCCAGGTAAGAGGGAGGCAAGAAATTTTCAGATCATTAAAAGAGGATATCATATGGACAGGAGATTTTGGGGGAAAGGGTACATGAATATGCATTATCCATGAGGGAAGATCCGGACCGTTCAATGATAAATGGTGTTCCCCTTTCAGGATTTAAGATATCCTTGCAAATTAAAACCAGTCTCTGAAAGGTGAAATAGAAAATCCCTTTTGCAGTTTTTTGAACAGATCAACACATCGAAAGAGGATCTTAAAAGGATCTGAAGCTTTGTTTTCAGGAGTTGAACCATTCCCCTATTGCTGCGGCAATTTCCCGGGCGCTGTGCCCTATCAGAAGGTCCAGATGGTGCTCTTCCCTGGAGAAATGCTTCAGTTGCTCAAAATGGCTTGAAAGGTTTTCCCTGAATTCTTCGTCAGAATCCCTGTAGCACATGTATTTACCGAGAAAAAGTATGCAGGGTCCCTTGAAGTACAATTCCTTTGACCATAGTGTTTTATAATTATATTTTTTTGCATTTCTTCTCAATTTCTTCTTCAATTTTGAATTCACCAGGGTATACAACCACTTTTTCCTCGCTAAATAATAATATGCACCATATTCAATGTAATATTTGAATTTTTTTCTATGGTAGGGAATATCGATGAGGCAACAGTTTACATCATAGCCCTTTTCTTCAAGGATCAATGCAGTTTTTAAGGCTATCAGTCCTCCAAAACAGAAACCAGCCAAATGAACAGGTCCTTCTTTCTGGAGATCTATTATCCGTTCAGCAGAATCAATGGCATATTCTTCAATTGTGCGGAAGGACTCGGAAGCCGGCCGATCTATCCCGATGACCCTGACCTTTTCGGGTAGGGAATAGGCTATTTGCCCATAACGTGCAGTAATGTCATCACTGTTGAAAAATAAACAATAAAGAGTGCTGGATGGATACCCCGGTTTTATGGGGATAAAATTTTCGTGAAGCGCCCCACTCCCTGGAATCTCAAGCTGCTGTTCTATCAAGAGATCTATCCTTTCATAATCAAATAGCACCAGCTCCGGATCAAACTGGAACCCTGGAACAACATCTTTTTATAATACAAGTTCCCTGCCATGATCCTTAAGCCATTTGCGTTTATCTGTGTAGTCGGGAAGAATGGATCCAACCCTTTCCCAATAACTTCTGGAGTGGTTCCTTATCTCCAGGTGGACCAGCTCATGGACCACCACGTAATCCACAATGTCCAAAGGAGCCATGACAAGGCGCCATGTAAAATTCAGTCTCCCCCTGGAACTGCAGGATCCCCACCTGGTCCTTGCACCTGTTATCTTCACTGAAAGGGGGTTCAGACCCGTAAGATCGGACCAATGATCACAAATTTCCGGGATAATGATCTTTGCCTTTTCCCGATACCAGGCTATGATCTCCTCCCTGATACAACCGACCGAGGCAGGTAGGGTGATCATATCCGTCAATTCGATTCCTTTCCCGCCATGGACTGAGGAAGCCAGAGGATATTCCCTACCCAGGAAGGGCAGGGACTCTCCTTCCTCAAAGTTCCTGGGTACTGGCTTTTTCCTTAGGGCTTCTTCCTTTTTTGTTACTATCCAGCTGGACCTGGACCGGACAAGATCTTCAAGGACCGACCCGGGAACATGCCATGGAGCCCTTACCAACAGTTCGGCTTCTTCTGTTACCACAAGGGCAATGGATCTTCTTCCGGAGCGGATCACCCTGTCTATCCTGAGACTGTCCGAGGGCATTCCCTTTTCAACCCCTTTGAATCATCTGTAAGAGAACTGACAGTTCCCCTTTCCCACAAAAGGTCTTGTCTTTTGACTTTCCCCTTAAAAGGGGAATCCTGTATGGGCTGTGTAAATATCCTGATCCTCCTGGCTGCTCAAGGACTTTCCAGAAGATCCTGAAAAAAAGGGTCCTATTTTTTCCTTGTCAGTTTTATGAAAAGAGTCCCGGATCCTTCGTCATAATTCAATTCAACTTCATCCGACATGATACCGAGGAGACTGAACTCTGTATCCAGATCCGAATCACCGGAAAGGCTCCAGTAATATTCTTCCATCTGGGAATTTCTCGGCTGGTCCAGTAATTTCCTGATCCTGGAAACTTCCCTGCTTTTCATTCCTTTACAGGAGCCGGAAATGGATATCGTGTAGAAACCCTCTCCATCAAGGATCCTTAAATCCATATCTTTACAGTCATAACGGAAAAGATCGCTTATAAGCTCTTCAGCCATCCTGGCAATTCTCTGTTTATCATGGATCATCTGGAATCCCTCCTGGTTATAACTTCCAACAGAGGAACAAGGACCATTGCCACTATACCCCCTGCGAAACCATTGTTGTAAAGATTGAATCCGGAATGGAGGACTCCCACGTTGAGTACCACCGAGGAATGGATGAATCCTGCAAGAATTCCCCACTTCCAGCCGAATTCACCGCTTACGGGAGCCAGGGTGGTCCCGAAAAGGGCTGCCAGCTGGATAGCCGGATCGGTAATTGCCCATGACTTGGTAAGGGCTCCCAACCCTACCCCAAGAAAGATGGGCAGAGTATTCTTCAGGTGTTTGCCGAAAGCGCTGAATCCGACCAGTGTGAATATACCGGCCAGGGTAGGTCCATTCAGGTCACCACCTATAGCGATGATATAGAATGTGCTCAGAAAACCTATTATACCCATGTTGAACAGTGTCGGCCCCCACCCCTCCAATGCAATAAAATCAGTTATCAGACGTCCGGAATATTGCCAAATGGAAGCCTGTGATCCCAATACCCCCTTGTTGCCTATGGCAAGAGCAGTGATGATAATAAGCGAAAAAAGAAGGATCAGGAATACCCCCAATATTATGTTGTTCCCGGTGGTCCATATCATTCTGCTTTCAGTAAGAAAACCATAGGAACGAAAGAGAGATACATACACCGTACCCACAACCCCTGACACGAAACCCAGGTTGTAGAGATTGAAACCGTGATGGACCTTCAACATCTGGCTCGCCAGGGTAGGCAATATAAATCCGATGGATAATCCCGTCAGTGAAGCAACAATTATCCTTACCAACCATGGTGCAGAGATGCCGAACATTAGTTGGCTTACAAGAGGTGAAAGGGCGGTACCGAAAACTGCAACGTAAACATATTTAGAAAAACTCTCCCTGCTGAAAACCGAAAAAAGAAAGACCCCGGCTATGATGAACCATATGTTGAAAATATTTTTCCCCAGGAAGCCAAATCCAGCCACGGTAAAGATAGATGCCACAGATATTCCTGTTATTCGGGTTTTCTGACTGAGAAAAAGAATGGTTATCATCAGTGAAAGGGCTCCGCTGTTGAAAAAAGCAGCCCCCATCCCACCCACGCCGATATAGTCACTGATAAGATAATCAGGATCTTCTATGAT
>JAFGMB010000103.1 GCA_016927765.1 Synergistales bacterium | reverse complement strand
TAGACGTGATGGAAAGAGACAGGTCATACTTCAGCAATTTCAGGGAGATCCTTATGGATGAGTTCCAGGATACCAATGAACTCCAGGACCTTTTACTGCAGAAGGTATGGAGAGAACCTGAAGAACAGCGGCTTTTCCTGGTGGGAGATATAAAGCAGTCCATCTACCGTTTCCGCCATGCCGAACCTTCCCTGTTCCTGAGATATATAAGGAATTCAGGAGCCCGCGGAGGGAAATACATTCCCCTGGACGTGAGCTTCAGGACCAGGGATGCCCTTATAAGGGAGATCAATTCCCTTTTCAGCTCCCTCTGGAAAGAAGGGATAGGCCGGGAGCTGTCCCACCCATACGAGGAGCTTCGCCCACCCAGGGAACTGGAATGGCATGAAAGAAGGCAGAAGACCTCTATCCCTTCCCTGGGGATGTTCCTGGAAAACAGAAAGCCCGAAGGGGAACAGGTGGACGATGCCCGGATCAGGCTCGCCCGAAGACTGGGGAAAGGTCTACTTGAAATGGTGGACTCCGGTCAGATGATCTGGGACAAGGACCTTCTCGAATTCAGGCCTGTAAGATGGTCGGATATAGCTATCCTTGTTCCCACAAGGACCTATTATGAACCCCTTGAAAAGATCTTCCTGGATGAGCTTTTTATACCCTGTCTTTTTGAAAGCAGCCTGGGATACTATTCAAGGAGCGAGATCCAGGACCTTGCAGCACTGATCAAGACCCTTTCGGACCCGGAAGACGAGATCAGCCTCGGACACTTTCTCAGTTCCCCCTTCTCTGGTATACCCCTCAACGAGGGGGATATGCTCCTGCAGAAATACTCGGGAAAGGACCTTTGGGAAGGATTGGGGTCCCTTTATCCGGAAGTCCGCCGAAAGATGGAGAAATGGAGGAAACAGGCCTTTCTTGAAGGAGTTTCCTTCATTCTCGGGGATATTATCAGGGAGCCGGGGATCTTTCTCAGATTCCCCCCATGGAAGAGGAAAAGGGCCGCGGCTAATATAAGGAAAGCCATTGATATTACAAGGGAATATGAAACATACATGGGGCATGATCTCCAGGGCTGTGCCGCCTATATTGAGGATGCAGTGGGAAGAGGTGTGAGAATGGAGGATGCCCTCCTGCCGGAAGAGGATGACCATATCAGGATCCTTACGGTGCATGCCTCAAAAGGGCTTGAATTCCCGGTGGTGGCTATTTTCGGCTGTGAACACACGCCAAGGATCAGGGCAGCAGGGACCAGCCTTGGAGCCTCAAAAAAACTGGGTCCAGTTACAAGTCGTTTTACTCCCTATGGAGACAGGAATGAAGGGGATGCCCCTCTCTCATCCAGGCTCCATGACATTCTTGAGAAAAGGGACCACCAGGAGGAATGGGAAAGGCTTTTCTACGTGGCCTGTACAAGGGCAAGGGACAGTCTGATCCTCTGTGGTATCAACGGAAATGAGGAGGGATCGATCAGCCGGGGTTCATGGCTTTCCATGGCCCTTGGGGACCTCCCCCAAGACACCGAACAGTCGGACCTTACCCCACCGGACCAGAGAGGCCACAGAGAAAAGGCTGAAAGGGAAAAACCATCCGAGGAGATCCTTCTTACACCCGCCAGACCAAGGGCACTGAAAAAGATAGGGGCTTCAGCCTTCGCCCTTTTCCGTTTCTGTCCCCATGCCTACAGAATGAAATACCGCCAGGGAAGAGACCTGAAATGGGAACTCCCTTCAGAAGAAGAGAGAGGCGGTCCCCAGATGGGGAGCCTCATGCACTGGATCCTGGAAAGATGGGATTTCAGGGCAGATTCAGTTGAGAGATCCATACCCCGGGATCCCGCAAAGGCATCCGAAAAGGCTTTATCTCTCCCACCAGCTCTCAAACCGGTCTGGAATGACCAGGAGGCACGATCCGTTCTCCGTTCATGGCTGGAAGGAATGTCCCGCAATCCTTTCTGCCAGGACCTGGCAAAACTTTGTGAAAAGGAACTTCTTCAGAGGGAATTCCCCTTCTGCCTATCCATCGAAGAGGATATCCACCTGGTCGGGGTCATAGACCTTTTATGGAAAGACGGCTCGGGTATCCATATCCTGGACCACAAGATAACCCCTTCTGAAGGATCAAGGCCTGCCCAGGAGAAGCTTTACCGGGAACAGCTTTCCTTCTACTCCCTGGCAATGAAGAAGATCCATCCCCTGGAGGAGATCTCCGGAGGGATCTTTTATATCAGGGAGAACCAATGGCATCCTCTGAAGGACTTCCCTGAATGGTCCGTGATGGAAGAAACAGTGGCCCATACAGCGAGACGTGCTGGGGGAGAAGAATTTTCGCCAAAGACGGAGAACTGCCAGGACTGCCCTTTTTACAGGTTATGTAACCATCCGGAAAAAGGAAGGTCATGACAGTTCGGGGGTTTCATAAACATGCTACTCTAATGTAAAATGATAAAGTGATGTAGAACAGCTCTTCAGATCTATCATTACCAGTAAGTATAAGGAGGGGATTAAATGTTCGACCTCAGGGAACTGTTCCGGATCGGAGAAACCTGCGAAATAAACAAAGTCGTTGAGATGGACGATACCGTAGGGAACAAGTCGGTCCATCTCAACCAGCTGCTTTCCACTTCCTCATGCGTGGAGACCTTTATTACAGCTTGCAACACCATCACAGACAAGCATCTTCCGGAGGGATTCATCACCATAGGACACTCCGTGGAAATAACCCACGTGGCACCAACTCTCCTCGGCTCGAGCATCACCTACAAAGCCACCCTGAGAGAGATCTCCGCCAACAAGCTCATTTTTCACCTGGAAGCATGGGACGGAGCTGGTGAGATCCTCTACGGAAACTTTGAAAGGGCCGTTGTCAACCATATGGCACTTATGGACAAGGCCGTGGAGAGGGCCAATAAACTGAAGGAATTCAAATGAACCTGTATACTCTTCCAGACCCTGCACATTCAGTGCTCCTGACTATTGACGTTCAAAGGGAATTTCTCAGGGAGGGGTCCACAGGAAGAGATGAAAAACTGGAAGTAATACCCTGTATAAAGGGGATCACCGGCCTCTTCCGCTCAAAGGGACTGCCCATCATCCATGTGGTGCGCATATACCTGCATGACGGGAGCAATGCCGATATCTGCAGGAGAGAAGAGATCGAGGGGGGACTGGCAATGCTCAGGCCCCGCTCTGAAGAAGTTCAGATAGTCAAGGACATCCTGCCTGACCCTGATGTCCTGCTGGATGAAAGCACCCTTCTCCATGGTGATATCCAGACCATAGGCCCAGCGGAATTCATCCTCTATAAACCCAGGTTCGGGGCGTTCTATAGAACTCCCCTGGAGGAGTTCATAAGAAAGGACCTCGGGCTTGAAAGCCTTGTAATATG
>JAFGMB010000102.1 GCA_016927765.1 Synergistales bacterium | reverse complement strand
ACCCACAACCCCCTGGTGGTTCTCATCACCGCATATGGTGCTGATCTTTTCAGCAGTCACCTGATCCACCTTAATAGATCCCATGGAGGCTTTCTCGCGGATCCGTTCAATAGGTTCCCCTTTGGAATTGCTCGCCAAAAGTATAGATATGCACAGCTCAGGTTTGCTTTCAAGAAGTGAAAGGACAGTGTTCCTGCCCCAACACAACATGTTTTCATCTTTTGCGTTGTATTTTCCTCTCATTCTCAGGCTCCAATCGACAGATCCAGTTTGTTAAGGTACTCCTTAAGGGATGTGGCAGTATATCCTTTCCCGGAAGACAAGACTTCCGTCGGATTTCCCTGGACCACTACCCTTCCGCCCTCATCTCCTCCTTCTGGACCAAGATCTATTATGTGATCACAGGAAGCGAGAACATCCAGATTGTGTTCCACCACAAGAACACTGTTACCCTTATTGACGAATTTATGAAGGATCAGCAGAAGTTTTCGGATATCGGTATAGTATAGCCCGGTTGTTGGCTCATCAAGAATATACAATGTATGACCGGTAAATTTCTTGCTGAGTTCCTTTGCCAGCTTAACTCTCTGGGCTTCTCCTCCGCTCAGGGTCAAAGCTGACTGGCCGAGTTTCATGTATCCAAGACCAGCCTCCAGAAGAAGAGATAATCTGGATCCTATCCTGGGTATATCCCTGAAAAAATCAGAAGCCTCTTCAATGGTCATGTCAAGGACCTCTGATATGTTCTTTCCCTTGAACTGGATCTCCAGAGTTTCCCTGTTATACCTCCTGGCATCGCATACCTCACAGGGGACATATACGTCAGGGAGGAAAAGCATGGATACCTTGACGTAACCCGCACCTCCGCAAGCCTCACATCTCCCGCCTCGGACATTGAAGCTGAATCTGCCGGGAGTGTATCCCCTGATCCTCGATTCAGGCAACTGGGCAAAAAGTTCCCTTATCAGGGTAAACACTCCTGTATAGGTAGCAGGATTCGATCGGGGAGTCCTGCCTATTGGAGACTGATCTACCAGTATAACATTCCTGAGCTGTTCCCACCCCTGGATAGAATCATGTTTTCCTGCCCTCTCCCTGAAATCGTGATCCATGACACGCTTCAGCCCCTTATAGATGATCTCGTGGGTCAGTGTGCTTTTTCCTGACCCTGAAACCCCGCTGATACAGGTAAAAGATCCCAGGGGGAAATTGACATCGATCTTTTTCAGGTTATGGTGAGCCGCACCTTTCACAGATATCCAGCCAATGGGTTTCCTCCCCTTTCTCGGAGAAGGTACTATCCCCGAAGCAGTTGCCATGAGGAAAGGTGCCGTCAGAGACCCTTTGTGCTCAAGTTCCTTGGAATTACCTGTCTGGACAATCTCTCCACCATGTTCCCCAGCACCCGGTCCCATCTCGATTATATGATCTGCAGCGACCATAGTATCCCTGTCATGTTCTACAACGATCACCGTGTTTCCCAGCTCCCTTATGGAAAAAAGGGTTTTCAGCAGCCGGCCTGTATCTCTGGGATGTAGTCCGATAGTCGGTTCATCGAGGACGTACATGACCCCACTGAGTTTCGACCCTATCTGTGTGGCAAGCCTGATCCTCTGACTTTCGCCTCCACTCAAAGTATCTGCTCTCCTTTCAAGGGAAAGATATCCTACACCTACATCGACAAGAAAAGAGAGTCTTTTTTTCAGTTCAGTAATGATCTGTTTAGCTATCTGGAAGGATTGATCTGAAAATTGCAATCCCCGGATCATGGACTGGAGTTCTTTGACCGGGACCTTTACCATATCCGCTATCGTATACTCTCCAACTTTCACCATCAGTGCTTCCGGCTTCAGTCTCAATCCGTTGCATTTCTGACATATGTCTTCAAATCTGTATTTGGAAAGTTCCTCCAGCACATTCTCAGAGTCCGTATCCTTCCACCTGTTTTCCAGCCATGGCAGTAGTCCTTCAAATCTTCCCATGTAGGTCCTTGATCTTCCACTATCCATGAAAGTCAGGGGAATGCGCTGTTCTGAGCCGTAAAGAATGAAGTTTCTGATATCCTCCTGAAGGTCCTTAAAAGGCAAATTCAGATCCCAGCAATTATTGTCAGCAAAACGTTCGAGCTTGGTGATCATGTAGTGCCTGTTCTTCCAGGGAAGCAACGCCCCTTGATGGACTGACCGATCAGGGTCCACAGAGGATTCCATGGAAAAATATTCATGACTGCCAAGTCCTGAACAATCAGGACATGCCCCGTAGGGGCTGTTAAAGGAAAACAGACGGGGTTCGATCTCAGGAAATGTTACCTGACAATCGGGGCATACAAAGTTCTCTGTCATCATCCTTTCTTTTCCCTTTTCAGAAAGGATGAGAACGTATCCTCCACTTATCTCCAGGGCCTTTTCAAGGGATTCCGCTAATCTGGATTCCCTGTCCCTGATAACCTTGAGCCTGTCCACCACTACCTCAACATTATGTTTTCTTGTTTTTTCGAGGGGGATATCTTCTTCAAGCCAATAGATCACCCCATCAACACGGACTCTCATATAACCCTGTTCCCTGTTCCTGGTGAAAAGATTCTTGAATTCTCCCTTCTTCCCCATTACCTGGGGAGCAAGGATCTGGATCTTCTCATCAGAATATTCCCGAAACAGTTCGTCCACTATCTCGTCCACTGAATATCGGATAACCGGTTTCCCGCATGAGGGACAATAAGGGACACCCAGTCTTCCGAAAAGAAGACGCAGATGATCATAGATCTCTGTAACTGTTCCCACAGTGGATCGAGGATTATGGGATACTCCTTTTTGTTCTATGGAGATCGCTGGAGAAAGCCCTGAAATATCATCTACATCAGGCTTGTTCTGTACACCCAGGAACTGCCTGGCATATGCCGAAAGGGATTCAACATACCTTCTCTGTCCCTCTGCATAGAGGGTGTCAAAGGCCAGGGAGGATTTGCCCGAACCTGAAGGTCCGGTGATTACTACCAGTTTATTTTTGGGTATTTCTACGGTGATGTTTTTCAGATTGTGTTCTCTTGCTCCTTCGATCCTTATGAAGCGATCCAACTCGTCCATCCCCTCTATTTTTATCAGCAAGGATGTCCCTGATCCTTGCCGCAGTCTCAAAATCCAGTTTTTCCACTGCTTTCCACATCATCTCTTCCAATACAGGAACAGGGAATTCGACAGCCTCGTTATGCACAGCAACTCTTCCGACTCTTTCTTCAGCAATTAATTCTTCCGGAAATAGACTGACCACCCTTTTGGAAACACTGACAGGAGAAATATCATGAACCCTGTTGAACTCCATTTGCAATTCTCTTCTTCTTTTTGTCTCTTCCAGGGCTTTATCGATACTGTCAGTAATATCATCTGCATAAAGAATGACCTTGCCGGCAGTATTTCTTGCTGCCCTGCCCATCATCTGTATGAGAGATCTGTGGGATCTAAGGAATCCTTCCCTATCGGCATCGAGGATAGCTACCAGAGAAACTTCTGGAAGGTCAAGACCCTCTCTCAAAAGGTTGACACCCACCAGAACTGAAATGTCACCCTTTCGGAGGTCTCTGAGAAGTTCTGCTCTTTCGAAGGTATTCAATTCGGAATGAATGTATTTTACCTTGAATCCAAGCTCTGACAAGTATTGTGAAAGATCTTCGGAAGATCTTTTCGTCAATGTTGTAACAAGAGCTCGTTCATTGTCAGAAGTTAGTTCCCTGAGGCGGGAAATAAGATCATCCACCTGGTCTCTGGCAGGGAAGACCTCCACCTCAGGGTCAATGACGCCGGTAGGTCTGGCTATCTGTTCAGCCACATTTTCGCTTACTTCCATTTCCCAATCCCCCGGGGTGGCAGATAGAAAAATGACCTGCTTCATGAATCGCCTGAATTCTTCCCAGTTCAGGGGTCTGTTATCCAAACAGGAAGAGAGTCTGAAACCATTGTTGACAAGTGTCATCTTTCTTGCACGGTCGCCATTATACATCCCTCTCACCTGAGGCAGAGTAATGTGAGATTCGTCAATTATCATCAGGAAATCCTCCGGGAAGAAGTCCATTAATGTTCCAGGCGTTTCTCCCGGCTCTCTCCCGTCGAGATAGCGGGAATAATTTTCTATCCCGGAACAATACCCCATTTCAGAGAGCATTTCCATGTCATATCTGGTCCGCATCTCAAGTCTCTGCCCTTCCAGGAACTTCCCCTGTTTCCTGAAAGAGAGCACCTCTTCCTCCATTTCATCCCTGATCAGAATCAAAGCCCTCTCGATAGCATCCCGCGAGGTGACATAATGCTGGGCCGGGAAGATGGATGACCTGTCCTTGGTCAAAAGAGCCTTCCCTGAAACAGGATCGATCTCCTGGATCCTTTCTATTTCCTCATCAAAAAAGGAAACCCTCAGGGCTGTATCACTATAGGCCGGGTATATCTCGACTATATCCCCTCTGGCCCGGAAATTTCCCGGTTCCAGGACCATGTCATTTCTGGTGTAGTAGTTCTCAACCAGTTTTCGAAGAAAATCTCCTCTATCCATGTTCTGTCTTACCGAAAATGAAAAGACAGCTTCTTCATAGGCCTTTCTCTTTCCAAGCCCGTAAATGCAGGACACACTTGCCACCACGATAACATCCCTTCTCTCAAGTAAGGACTTGGTGGTGGCCAGTCGGAGTTTTTCGATCCTTTCATTGATGGATGCATCTTTCTCAATATAGATATCGCTTGCGGGAATATAGGCCTCAGGCTGGTAATAATCATAATAACTTACAAAATAGTTGACTGAGTTTTCGGGGAAGAATGTTTTGAACTCGCTGTAAAGTTGGGCCGCAAGAGTTTTGTTGTGGGCAAGCACGAGAGTCGGTCTCTGAACTTCCTCTATGACTTTGGCCACTGTAAAGGTCTTTCCGCTTCCCGTAACGCCAAGGAGAGTCTGGAAACGCTGGCCACACCGGATGCCTTCTATCAGGCTCTCCAATGCAGCAGGCTGGTCTCCTGCAGGTGGCCATTCAGATTTGAGAACAAAGATGTCTTTACTCATATTTAATCCCGACCTTCTGTTAAAATACGGGATATAGAAAAAGGAGGAGCGCAGGAAAGAATATCCGCGCCCCTCATTCTAAAGGTCATAAAGAGCAACTCGGGAAACGACCTCAGATCGGAACCGTATCGAGATTGTCTCCTCCAAGTTTCTTGCCTTTTTCCCTCGGGGCAGGAACATCTTCTCCTTCAGTGTTACCCAGTCTGCCTAACTCAGGGGCATCCAGTTTTTCAAGACTCTCTTCAACTGTGGCTGCTTCTTTCTTCGCGGCCATCCCAAGGAGTTCATCGAGTTCCACAGCTTCTATTACTTCTTTTTCAAGAAGAGTCTGGGCAACTTTTTCCATCATCTCCCGGTTATTGGTAAGGATATCTTTCACCTTGAGATAGCATCCATCAATAATACTTCGAACTTCCTGGTCTATGGCGTAAGCTATCTCTTCACTGTAATTCCGTTCCTCCGCAATATCCCTTCCGAGGAATATCTCCTGCCTTTTATGTCCAAGTTTTACAAGCCCGAGGCGTTCGCTCATTCCGAACTCTGTCACCATCTGTCTGGCGATCTGGGTTGCTCTTTCAAGATCATTGCCTGCCCCGGTGGTGACATCGCCAAAAACAATTTCTTCCGATACCCTTCCTCCAAGAAGTACGCATATTTTGTTCTCCAACTCCTGCCTGGACATAAGGAAACGGTCTTCCTCAGGAAGCTGAAGGGTATATCCGAGAGCCATGTGTCCTCTTGGGATAATAGAGATCTTGTGTACCGGGTCACATCCTGGAATATGCTTTGCAACAAGGGCATGTCCGGTCTCGTGAAAAGCGATGATCCTTTTTTCTGCAGGACTGATAAGGCGGCTCTTCCTTTCCGGGCCGGCGAGCACCCTGTCAATGCCCTCCTCAAAATCCACCATTTCGATCATTTTCTTCCCTAACCGGGCAGCCAGAAGAGCAGCTTCGTTAACCAGGTTAGCCAGGTCCGCACCAACAAAACCAGGTGTCCTTCTGGCTACAACCCCAAGATCAACATTCTCGGCGATCTTCTTGTCTCTAAGATGTACTTTCAGGATACCTTCCCTGCCGTTCACGTCGGGACGATCGACCACTATATGCCTGTCGAACCTTCCCGGCCGGAGCAGGGCCGGATCAAGGATATCGGGCCTGTTGGTGGCTGCAATAAGTATGATCCCGGTAGACTCATCAAAACCGTCAAGTTCTACCAGAAGCTGGTTGAGGGTCTGCTCTCTTTCATCATGACCGCCACCCAATCCAGCACCTCTGTGGCGTCCCACCGCATCCATCTCATCTATGAAGATTATACAGGGCTGATATTTCCGGGCCTGTTCGAAGAGATCTCTTACCCTTGCAGCACCTACACCAACGAACATTTCAACAAAGTCAGATCCGCTCACGCTGAAAAAGGGCACATCCGCCTCTCCAGCTGCAGCCCTGGCCAGGAGAGTCTTACCCGTACCAGGAGGGCCAAGAAGAAGCACACCCCTGGGAACTCTTGCGCCAAGCGCCGTGAATTTGCTCGGATCCCTTAAATACTGGACCACCTCGGATAACTCTTCCTTAGATTCATCGCAACCGGCTACATCGTTAAAGGTTACCTTCGGACGATTATCGAGGAATAATTTAGCCTTGCTTTTGGCAAAGTTCATTACCTTTCCTCCGCCTCCCTGCATGTGGTAGAGGAAAAATATCCATACACCTATCAAGAGCAGGGTTGGGAATAGCGATGAAAGAATTGAAGCCCACCATGGGGTTCTCTGGGGAGGTTCAACATTAACGTTGACCCCCTTTGCAACAAGGGTCTGTGCCAGGTCGCCTACTCCTATGATATAAGTCTTGAATGGTTCTCCACTGATGAATTCTCCAGTAACAGAACTTTCATTTATTTTCACATTCTTGATCTGTCCGCTGTCAACAGACTGAATGAATTCACTGTAGCTTATTACCTGAAAATCCTGTGGCCCCTGGGCTGGGGAAAGAAAAACGTTCACCAGGCTTACCACAAGGACGATCAGGATCAGATACAATCCAAGATTTTTTGCTAAACGACGCAAATGATCGCCACCTCTCCGTTTATGGATTTTCCTCCTGGTCGACGGTCATGATATCCGGAAGATTTCTCCAGAGACCGGCACAATCCAGACCATACCCTACAACAAATCTGTCGGGGATCTCAAATCCCTTGAAGTCAAGGGGAACTTCTACCACTCTTCTTTCTGTCTTGTCAAGGAGAACACAGACCCTTACACTCCTGGGAGATCTCTCTTTCAGGAGTTTAACCAGATAAGAAAGGGTCAGGCCTGTATCGACGATATCTTCCACTATAAGGACATTCTTGCCTCCGATATGGGTATCAAGATCCTTAACGATCCTCACGATGCCACTGGTCTTGGTAGAATCGCCATAAGATGATACAGCCATGAAATCGATGGTAACTTTCAGGTCCTGGGTGAACTCCCTCACCAGGTCAGAAAGGAAGAACACCGCCCCTTTAAGTATACCTACTACCACCAGTTCCTGGCCATGATATTCTCTACTGATCTCAGAAGCGATATCTCTGACCCTTTTTTTCAACTCATCAGAGCTGATAAGGGTCGAACTCAGGGAATAACCCATTATGAACATCCTTCCATTTTGTGCATGATCACTGTGATCTTTACAGAAGACCTAGCTTGTGATGGCCTGGCTTGATCATTCACCTGGGCAAGGCCATAAAAAGGCAACCAGGATATTGTACTTCCTAAACAGAAAACAGGCCATACCTTCCTTAGCCACCACGGCACTATTTTGGCATAAGTGTCATAGCCGAAGCTTGAAAGATGAGTATCCACAGACATAATCTGTAATCCTTCTTCATAAAGGGACATGGTTGCAGAGTTACTCCCTGAAGTCGGTATATTGAAGGGTCGGTAACACTCTTGGATTTCAAAATGCCAGTTATTCCATGAAAAAGGCCTTCCGTAATACTCGGGAGAGAGATCGACAGGCCCACTGATACAAGTTCCAGGAACTGTCCTGTCAGCAAAAGTAATATAACCCTGACCCGCAAAGAGCTCCACAGAGCCTTCCCACTGGAAACGCCATCTTCCTGAAGTTTCTATAAGGTCGAGAAGGTTTTCTGTCCGGCTCCTCGAAAGTGTAGAAAGCCCAAGCGAGGTTCCGGATTCCCTGATAACCATGGACAGGGTATCTCTTGACAATTTCCTGAGGCTGTTATGATCCAGCGAAAGCATGGAAAAAGGAAGGTCTTTCCTGATCCAGTCGATCAGGTTTCTGGCAATGCCTCTTTCACTTTCTTTAACAGATTGCATTTGAGAGGCAAGAGCAACCAGATGTTCTTTGATCTTTGGGTTTATTCTTTCAGCCAGCCAGGGTAGCACTTCTATCCTGACCCTGTTCCTGAGATACGATACGTCCTCATTTGTCTCATCCTCACACCAGCATATATCCCTGGTTCTCAGGATTTTCCTGAGTTCCTCCCTATAGAAAGATATGAGTGGACGGATATAATGTTCTCTTCTTTCAGGAATACCAGCAAGACCGAAAGGGCCGGTCCCTCTTGCAAGATTCATGAAAACCGTTTCAGCCACATCATCCGCAGTATGGGCCGTTGCTACGAAAGAAGCGTCATGTTTT
>JAFGMB010000010.1 GCA_016927765.1 Synergistales bacterium | reverse complement strand
AGGCCGTTTCTTATGATGCTTAAAAAATGGAATTCCCATGCATTATGTCCCCATCTTAATGGGGCTTACAGTTCTTTTTTTCCCTGAAGGTTCAGGAAAGACTAAAGCTGCAAAATCCATAAAGGAGGTCGTATTAATGAAAAAAGCTATACTTGTTATTCTGCTTTGCACACTGGTTTTGGGCGTTGCTTCAGTACCTGTTGATGCAGCCGGGAAGACCGTGGTTTTCGCGGACCTTTCCTGGGACAGCATACAATTCCACAACAGGGTAATGGCTTTCCTCCTGGAAAAAGGCTGGGGCTACAGTCCGGAATACATCTTCTCCGAAACCCTTCCCGGATATCTTGGGCTCGAGCGGGGTGACATAGATATTATCATGGAGGTCTGGACGGAGGGGCAGAAAGAATGGTGGGACAAGGCAACAGCCTCCGGCAAAGTGGTGGACCTGGGGAAAGTCTTTCCCAATGCGAAGTCAGGTTGGTATATTCCCAGTTTTGTCATGAAAGGAGACCCTGCAAGAGGTATCGAACCTTTTGCTCCAGATCTCAGGACAGCGGAGGATCTCAAAAAATACTGGCAGCTATTCAAGAACCCGGAAAACCCCAAAAAAGGAAGATTCTACAACGCCCCTACAGGCTGGTCCGCCCATACCATAAACAGGGACAAGATCAAGGCCTATGGCCTTGAGGAATACCTGGAGCCCTTCGATCCTGGCTCGGCTACATCACTGGCCACAGCGATCAAATCCCTTTACGAAAAGGGACAGCCGGTAATTGCCTACTACTGGGAACCCACACCACTCCTGGGCCAGCTCGATATGGTTATGGTGGAAGAACCTCCCCACGATCCGGACATATGGGCGAAGAATCATGGCTGTGCTTCCCCGGCCTATACCGTAGCGAAAGCTGTCAATTCAGAATGGCTTAAGGATAACCAGGAGATCAGGACTCTTGTCGAACACTATTATATGACCCTGGAGCAGACCAACGAGGCATTGGCGTGGATGCAGGAACACGACAATGCGGCCGAAAAGGCGGCCGTATGGTTCCTCAAGGAAAATATGGACCAATGGAAGGGCTGGGTAAAAGACCCGGAAAAGATCGAGCTCATCGGATCAGCCCTTCGCTAAACTTCACCGGATCCTTCAAATAAGAAGGACAAGAAAAGCTGTAAATGAGACATCCCATCGAAGGGGAAAAAGAGGAAGCCTGATACAGCAGCCAACAGTGATAAAGGTGATGGTCTCAACAGACCATCACCTTTATCACTAATTTATTTTCAGGTATCTCATCTTTTTGAAGCCATCATGGCCATCAGAGGAATTACAAATATCAGAAGGGGTAAGTAATGGAGGGTAATATTGCATCCTCCTGTACTGCCGCCCGAGCCATCCGGTATGGAAGGACTTGGGGGATCGGGATCGATTATCTCAATCTCTGTAAAATCGGAATAGGGAAGGATGATCGTCCCCTCCGAAGAACCCTGGTTGGAGACCACGTAATCTGATCCGAAATCAAAGGGGACTGCACTTTCTTCCTGCTCTTTCAGGATTGCAGGATCGGATGGTGATGATCCTCCCGATAGAAGAGTACCGGATCTTACCAGGTAAGCTTCTTCTATTATCCCCTCCTCGGTGGTGGAATGATTGATCACTTTCAGGGTTATACTGTAAGTTGCCGGGGAGATCCAGTCAGTCACGTCAAGAATGGCTTTGAGATCATCCCTTTCATCGTCAGGGGCCATCAGGTGTGGATTGTAAGACAATTCGGAACCCCCGTCTATGTCCACAAGCAATTCAAGATCTCCCCTCCGGGGATGATGAGCCAGGACCACAATATAATAATCCGGGTAATAGCCTTTTCTTATCTTCACAGGATATGCCTCTGAGGAATGATCCTGGATGAAAGCATAGCTCAGCCAGCAATCGCCATCAGCCCCCCATTCGGATCCCCAGGAGTTCCTGATAGAGAATGCCCCTCCTCCGGGCAAGGTACTGTCATTTTTATAGCCCGTTATTGTGACGGCATGATAACCCACCGGGTCAGGATAAGGTTTATCAGGTCCATAATATACAGACGAAGTAGACAGACCTGTTCCTGCAATGAAAGGTTCATACAGAAATATCCCAACAACAACTGGAATGTTATTGCTCAGGCAGTACTTTACGGCTTTTATCTCTTCTGCTGTAACTTTGTCATTGCCGGCATCATAGCCCACAGGTTCTTCGTAATTCCTGGAATAATAAAGATATCCCTGATCCTCGACCATATTCCAGAGGGCTTTCTTTTCTTCTGCAATGCCTGGAAGAACGGCAAGATCCCTGGGGTCGAAATCTTCGATGAAAGAACATCCATGCAATGAAGTCAACCTGTAGGGTAAAGCGAGATATATGGCACGGTCATAACCTCCGTTACACTGGTTATAGAGAAAAAGTGAAGACCCGAGTTCATCGTCTCCCCAACCTCTGCCAACACCCTCGTACAAGGACTTCCAATAGGATACACAGTAATAGGCAAGAGAAAAAGTTGAACATTCATTATAGGACTGCTTTGAAACAGGGGGCATATGTCCGCGAATATCCGCTTCTCCGGGGACATATGCACTGGAGGTTAAAGAAATCATATTACCTTTCATTCCCATTTGCTCTATTATTTCCCCGGGAGTAGGTTCCAGACCGTAATAATGATGACGTGAAAGGTCAATAAAAGGGAAGTTTTCCTCCGAAGCCAGAGTCCAACCTTTAAAGACAGGCCCCCCTTGAGGGTAGGAACCAGATGCCCATACAACCGAACCTACCGGGGAGATCCAGGATAAAACACAGACAGAAAGGGACAAAAGGATCACCTTTATGCAAAGTCTTTGAGACATTTCAATTACTCCTCCCTCTAACCCTCAGGAAAGGATGTGTCACTCATGCTTTATTTCAGTCAATAGAGCTTGGATGGGATATACTGATCAGGCCAATGATGCTTTTCGAACGGAATAGAGAAGAAAAAAGAAGCTTGAGGATAAATGTGCTCCCTGAACGATACGATGCGGATATTTTCAAAAAGACTTACTTAACTGAAATACCACCATTCCCTTTCCTGATCTCGATCTATGGTTTGAATCTCAGTATCCTGTAGGGATCATCCGGGTTATCCTGATGGAGCTGGGAAACGGTAAAATAAATATAACCGTCCCTTGCTGCAGACAAGGTGTCAGGCCATTTGATCATGCCATCCCAGGCAACCACTTCTGTTTTCCCTGTAACAGGATCATAGCTCCGTATAGCGTTAAACTCAATGGAAGTAAGATATAGCTTGCCGTCCATGCCGAATTCCATTCCATCGGCAGCTCCGGTGATACCCAATTTCTGAACTCTTCTCTCTATCATTTCGGGAGATACACTGAAATCTCTGAGAACATCTGTCGGCACCCGGTAAAGGGTCCTTCCTGAAAGAGACTGATAATAGAGATATTCCCCTTTTGGGTCCAGGGCTAAGCCGTCAACATGGATCTCGAGATCGAATTCGCTGCCTTCTATGACCAGGGTAATATCCTCGGCTTTGGTGGAAGGATGATCGTCGAGGATCCTCCTGGTTTGACCTTTTTCAATGTCCACCACTAAAAGCGCGCCCAGTCCGGAATCTGTTATGTAGGCAAAACCCTTTTCCGTATCTATTCTTACATCGTTAAGATAACTCTGTTCTGGGGCAGTGGAAATATCAAAGGATAGCTTCCTGATCACCTGGCCGGTCTTAAGATCGATCTTTAAAAGTTTGGGGCCTCCCTGGACGATCCCCTCAAGCCTGGGGCTTGCCGGGTCGAGTATCCAGAGGTAATTCTCGCGATCCACGTAAACTGTCTGGACGCATATCAGGTGATCGGACGCCGGAAGATCAGGTTTCCATAAATTCCACTCCTTGTCCGGATAAGGGATAAGATCACCAGTAGCAGTGATCTCAGCAACAGAAATACCCTTTTTTTCTGTCCATCTTGGGAAATTGACGAATATCCTCCCCCTTTCTGAAACGGCAACCCCGGTCCACAGGGTTTCCGACTCGGCAACCACTTCCAGCTTTACAAGGTTGGCAAAGGCATCTGAAGAGAGCATGAAAAACAGTATGATCAGGACCAGAACAGAATAAAAAGCGGATCTTTTCATGACCTTTTCCCTCCTTCGGATTTACATGAAGAAGAAAAGAGATGTGAAAGGAAAACCGGATCTCTTGAAGAACCAGGATGAAAGGAAATATTAGCATGATATCATGGTGACCTGAAAAAGCGATGTCTGGAATATATTATAACGCTTCTGACTCGATAGT
>JAFGMB010000101.1 GCA_016927765.1 Synergistales bacterium | reverse complement strand
GGGATGCCTTTTCAGGTTGAAGGCGAAAGGGTTGTGTACGGCATCTACATGGATATAACAGAACGTAAGCGTTCAGAGGAAAGACTGAACAAGAGGCTTTACTTCGAAGAACTTCTTTCAGGGATCTCCTCCAGGATGGTCCTCGAGACAGATGTTCATGAAGTGATAAGAAATTCTCTCAGGGATATATGTACCTTTATCGGGGCTTCCAGGGGATATGTCGGTATTTTTGACAAGGAGCTCCAAACGATCAACTTTCTGGATGAATGGCATTCCCCGGATTCGGATCCTCTGTCTGAAATGACCAACAGCAAGCCTGTAAAAGCCCTTTCCTGGGTGTCGGAAGGACTGGTCCACGGTGGCCAGTTGATAGTGGAAGATCTGGCGCAATCCCCCGGTCTGGATGACCGTGAAAAGGAGATCCTTGAAAAGGTAGGGACCCGGTCTCTTATCCTCCTCCCCATGTACAGGGAAGAGAAGCTTGAAGGGGTTGTAGGGTTCCATAATCCCTGGGAAGACCAGGTGTGGAGCAACCAGGATATAAACATGCTCAAAACATACAGGGACATATTGTCTGAAGCTCTTCAGAGGGACAGGTCCGAAAAGGAGCTTCAGAGAAACCTGGAATCATTGAAATTGACCCTTGAAGGAACAGTGGCCGCGGTGGGAAAGATCCTTGAGGTCAGGGATCCCTATACCGCAGGCCATCAGAGGAGGGTGGCCCAGCTTGCCGTTGCCATCGCCAGGGAACTGGAGCTTCCCGACGAGAAAGTAAAGGGAATATATTATGCGGCCCTGGTGCATGATATCGGGAAGATCCATATTCCCAGCGAGATCCTCAGTAAACCCGAGAGGCTTTCCGACATAGAGGAAGCCCTGGTGAAGCATCATTGCCGTTACGGATGGGAGATCCTCAGCCATGTGGATTTCCCCTGGCCTGTATCCGAGATCGTCCTGCAGCATCACGAACACCTTGACGGGACCGGTTATCCCCAGGGCCTCAAAGAGGATGAGATCCTTCTTGAGGCAAGGATACTGACCGTTTCAGATATCGTTGAGGCCATGTCTTCCGACAGGCCCTACCGTCCGGCCATGGGGCTCGACGCTGCCCTGGAGAACATTCAGAAGCACAGTGGCATTCGCTATGACAGCAGGGTGGTAACGGCATGCATGGACCTTTTCCTGGAAAAGGGTTTCACTCTGTCAAGGGATTGAGAGGACAATTATCCAGGCCATATGTTCGCTGATAATATTGTTTTAAAGAAAGAACCAATATTTGTCTTTTAGATATAATATATGGTAATGTTTTGAAAAAATTCCTTATTTTATATTTGAAGATCGAATTACAAATATTCAAATCGATTCTGAGGAGGTTAAGCTGATGGTTTTTAATATCCTGGCGATCAATCCAGGGTCCACCAGCACGAAGATCGCCTGGTTCCGGGATGAAGACGAAGTCTGGAGAGAGACAGTAAGACACGACCCTCACAAAATTGCCGAGTTCGCCCACGTGGCTGACCAGTATGAATTCAGGCTGGGCACCATCGAGGAGGCGGTGAACAAGCACAATGTTTCTTTCGATGATCTTCACGCTGTAGTGGGAAGGGGCGGGGTCATCGATCCCATCCCCGGTGGTACCTACAGGGTTAACCAGGCACTCATAGAGAGGTCCAAGCTTGGTAAACCCTGGGATCACGCCTCAAATCTGGGATGCATCATTGCCGATGCTATCGCACAACCCAGGAATATCCCGGCCTTTATTGTAGATCCGGTCGCGGTGGACGAGATGGACGAATATGCTAAGATCACCGGACTCCCCGAGCTGCCGAAACATTCCCTTTCCCATGCCCTCAACATCAAGTCCACGGTTCGAATGGCCTCAAGGGACCTGGAGAAAGACTGGAAAGAAATGAATTTCGTGGTGGTCCATCTTGGAGGGGGTATTTCTGTCTGTGCCCATCGTAAGGGTAAAATGGTGGATCTTAACAGCGGCAATGATTTTGGGCCCTTTTCTCCCGAAAGGACGGGGGGGCTGCCGGCTGGAGATCTGGCCAGGATATGTTACAGCGGAGAATACAACCTTAAGGATATGCTGAAAAAACTCGTCGGTTACGGTGGGATCATGGCTTACCTCGGCACGAGCGATATGCGTGAGGTCCGCAAACGGATCAATGAGGGCGATGAAAAGGCAAGGCTCGTGGTGAATTCCATGGTCTTCCAGATCTGCAAGGAGATCGGTGCCCAGGCAACATCCATGGCAGGGAAGGTGGATGCCATACTTGTTACCGGTGGTGTTGCCTATGATACGGACATGGTGGCGGCCATAACAGAAAAGGTCCAGTGGATAGCGCCGGTGCTTGTATACCCGGGAGAGGATGAAATGAAACCCCTTGCTCTCGGAGGATTGAGGGTCCTTAAGGGAGAAGAGGAGCCTGAAAGCTATTCCGATTACCATGGAGGTAATGAGTAATGCAATTCAGGGACCTGAATTTCCTTCTCGAGAAATGCTGCCAGGAAAAGAAGATGAACATC
>JAFGMB010000100.1 GCA_016927765.1 Synergistales bacterium | reverse complement strand
GGGTGGCCGAGCCGTCAGTGGAGCCGTCATCGACGATAATGAGCTTTACATCCCCGAAGGTCTGTTCCAGTACGGATCCTATGGCTTCCCCCAGGTACCGCTCGTAATTGTAATTGTTGATCACCACGCTGCAGAGCAAAGGCGCACCACCTTCCGAAGGGACAGTTAAAGAAAAACGGCAGAGGGCTTCCCATTTGGGATTGCCGATTTTCGATCAAAAAGCAAAAATTCGTAGGGTGTGCTTCAGCGCACCGAAAGCAAAAGTCAAAGCTCGCTCTACACAGGAACATTCTCAGTGGCCAGGCTGTTTTTCCCCCTGGTTTTACCCCTCTTTTGACCAGTAGATATTGGGGGGGTACTCGGGCTTGAGGTCCCTGGTCATGAGCTCCTCCAGTTTCTCCTGGGGGGACACGTTCTGGTAGAGGATGGAGTTCACCGCCTGGGCTATGGGAAGCTCCACGTGGTACTTGTTGGCCAGCTTCACCATGGCCTTTACGGTGTAGACCCCTTCCGCCACCTGGCCAAGCTCCTTTTCGGCCTCCTGGAGGGTCTTGCCGCTGCCTATGGCCATGCCGAGGCGATAGTTCCTTGAGTGGATGCTGTAGCAGGTGACCATAAGGTCTCCCACTCCCGCAAGGCCTGCCAGGGTAAGGGGATGAGCACCCATCTTTGCGCCAAGTCGCATGATCTCGGCCAGGCCTCGGCTTACAAGGGCCGCTGTGGAATTGTCACCCAGGCCCATGGTGTGGGCTATCCCCGATGCGATGGCTATGACGTTCTTTACCGCTCCTCCTACCTCAACTCCTGCCACGTCGTGGCTGGTGTAAATGCGGAGGTACGGGCTGGAGAGCATCTCCTGCCAGGCTTTTGCCGCCTTGTCGTCCTGGGATGCCACCACCACGGCCGTGGGCATCTGTTTTATCACTTCCTCGGCGTGGCTTGGACCTGAAAGGACGGAGTAAGTGGGCTGGGGCAATATTTCTCCCGCTATCTCGCTGATACGGGACATGGTGGAGATCTCGAACCCCTTTGCGGCGTTGCAGATAAGCCTCGGGTTTATGTCGAGGTTTTGAAGGTCACTGAAGACCTGTCGGACGAACTGGGTGGGTACAACGAAAAGCCACATATCAGAATGTTCCGCGGCTTCCTTAAGATAGCTGGTTCCCCTGACGCCCTCATGGACTTGGTGGTCGTCCAGGTAGCCGGGATTGAAATGTTTTTCGTTGAGGGTTTCCATCTTGTCCTTTTCTATGCTCCAGAGGAGCACATCGTGCCCAACCCTGGCTGCTGTGTCGGCAAGGGCCGTACCCCAGCTGCCTCCACCGAAGATGGTCAGTTTTGCCATAGCCATACCTCCTGTAATCAAGACTACCCCCGTAAAAAGAAGTGAACCACGGAGATCATATTTGTGAAACCCGGAAATCTTTTTCACCACGGAGGTCACGGAGGAAATGCGGAGGAAACCTTTTCCCCACTGTGTAACCCCGAAACCCACCATGGAAATTTTAATGTAAATAAACCAAACTTCATACTCTGTCACCACGGAGATCATATTCGATTAACCCCTCAAAGCCTGTGCACCAGGGATGGCACGGAGGAAAACCTTTTTCTCCAGCTTCTATTTCCAGATATGTAGAGTCCGCTTCAGCGCGCTGCAAAGGGCCTGGAGATATGTATCGATCAATGGTGCGCTGAAGCGCTCCCTGCTTGACTATAAGTTTTCTCTAAACCCCGGGACATTTGGAAAAATATCTTTATTATTTTTTTCGGCATAATAGAGAGTCAAAGACAGGATCGTAAGAGCCTGGATAGAATATCTGAATGCCAATGAGCAAAAGGCATTATTATTTTGCTCATAAGTCCCGGGTTGAAAAGCTTTGGTACTCCTCGGTGAAACTCAGCATCTACTCTGCGTTCTCATCGGGAAAACTCTTGATCTGAATTCTAATCTTCACAAAGGGTTTCCTCCGGTTTTCCTCCGTGACCTCCGTGGTGACAAAGTTTTTAATGTTTTTGAACTTCCCGGCATAAACCCCCTTGCCTTTACTCCGTGTCCTTCGTGGTGATGGAAGTATAGGGTTTGCCCCTGAACAGGGGGGTGAACAACACCACCGCGGCACCGGCCAGCATTATGCCTCCTGCGGCCCAGAAGGCCGGTTCCAGCGAGTTGGTCACATCCCTCAGGAAGCCCGATATGACCGGGGCAAAGATGGCAGAGCTCATGACCACGCAGTTGAAGAAGCCCGTGGCAGCGCCCATCTTGCCGGGGTACCTGGTGCTCACCACGTCTCCCAGCCAGGCCACCATAACGGGGACGATGGCAGAGTTGCTCAACATGCCGTAAGCCATGAGGGTGAGCACTATCCCTGCCCTGGAAGAGATCTGCGTTAACATCACCAGCACCAGGGCCGAGACGGGCAGAACTATGAGGGCTACCAGCTTGCGGTTCACCCTGTCTGAGAGCCTGCCCCAGAAAAGACCGGCCGGAATGGCGGTGATGGCCATGAGGCCTGTGAAGAAGCCCGCCTGGGATAGGGAAAATCCCCTTTCCACCTTGAGGAAGGTGGGTCCCCATGCCATGGCCAGCCAGAACCCGTAAAGGGAGGCCAGGGTTGCGAAGTTTATCTTCCATATGTCCATATCCCTGAAGAGGGACAGGTAATCCCTCAAAGCGGGGGTGGGAGCGCATTCCACCTTTGGGAGGAGGAAATGGATCACTGCCACCATGGCGAAGGTGGGTACGCTCAGGATAAGGAAGGGCAGCCGGAAGTTCCCCACAGCCTCATAGACAGGACCGCTCAGGGTCATGCCGATGAAAAGTCCCATGGACATGCCTATCCCTATGATGGCTCCGCTCAGGGCCCTGCGGTCCGGGGATACCACCTGGAAGAGGGTGCCGTAGCAGGTGGAGTAGTAGGCTCCGGCTCCCATGCCTGAAAGGGCTGAAAAGAGGACCAGCAGGTGATAGGTCTTCCCCATGGTCCCCAGCCCCAACATTCCCAGGCCAGCTATGGCGAACATGATCATCATCACCCGCTTCAGTCCCCAGTTGTCCCCTGCGATACCTGCAGGGATCTGCATGGTCACGTAGACAATGAAATAGGCGCTGGTGAGGGACCCTGCCTGGGTGGATGAAAGTGAAAGATCTCCTGCAATAACTGAAAGAAGCGGGTAGAGACAGGTACGGTCAGCGTATAGTGTAGCCCATCCAAGCATGAGCGCGATCAGCATCATGGTCCTTCTTCAGCTCCTTTAAGATGGAAGTGAGGTTAATATACCATGAAAGGGCCGCCGTAAAAGCATTACCTTACCAGGAGGTAGTAAAAAGCCCCACTTTTATGTATAAATGAATATCGGAGTGTTACAATTCTTTTGGAAATTCAAAACAATGCCTGGAGGTGGCGTCTTGTCACGGGACTGGTGGGGCGGGATCGCCTTTGCAGTGCTTTCATTGCTGGGACTTATTTTCGGAGGGTCCACGGGCTACATGACCTATATTTTCCCAGCCCTTCTTATAATCACCTTTACCGTTACCAACCTCCTCTTCACCCGGAGGGCCACAGGTATACTCCTGGCCGTTGCCTCCGGTGCGGTCCCTGCCTATACTGTCATTTTCAGCCTTGAGCCCACTTCCATGATCTACCAGTATGCCATCATCGCCTGTTTCTTCGCTATGATGGAATTTGCCAAACGTCATTCCAGCAATGACATGGGCGTTTTCCTGGAATATCTAACCAGGATAGGTGAGGGGACTTCGGTCAAAGATGCCTCTTTGCCAGCCCTGGAGCTTATCCGGGAAGTCATCCCCGGTACATTTCCCGGCCTGGCCCTTTTTGACGAGACAAGAGAGGAGTTCCGGATCATAACGGGTCCCCTGGATTCCATGGAATCAGATACCTTCCCTGCCAGGGAAGGGAGCATATCCTGGCGTGCCTACAGCACAGGAAAACCCCAGGTCATCGATGATGTCAGGGATGACCCCGATTATGTCCCTGGTCTTCCCGACGCCCGCTCTGAAGTGACGGTGCCCATTACCTGGAAAGACAGGAAGTTCGGTGTGCTGAACATCGAATCCCCAAGGGTAGCCCGTTTTTCCAAGCGGGACGTCAGGAACCTTTCCTTCCTGGCGGCTTTACTGGGGGAGGTCTTTGCCCACATCGAGGCCCAGCAGGAGATGGTCCGCAGCCTGGAACAGCTTGACGTTACCCGCTCGGCCCTGGAGGATTCCCTTTCCGAATCAAGGGTCCAGAAGGATGACCTCGAACAGCTTCTGCGAAAGCTCAGGTCCCTTTTCAGGATAGCCGAGGAACTTTCCATATGCGTCTTCGCCGAGGGCCTTTTCCCCAAACTGACCGCTCTTCTGGTGGAGACCATGAATTACCATAATGTATTTATCTTTGCCAAGACCTCCGTGGAGGAGAAGATCACCTTCCGGGCCCATAAGAGTTCGGTCGAGGAAGACCTCATTTCAAGGGAGAGCCTTGAATGTTACAGGAGGCTGGTGGAGCATGTGACCAGGACAGGCCAGCCCTGGTGGTACCCCAACCTGAACGATGCCGACAGGGGAGTGCTTATCCCGGAAAAAACCGGTTCAGCCCTTGCAGTTCCTGTCAAATCCCAGGAAGAGGTCTGGGGTGTACTGATCGTGGATGACAGGGAAGAGGAAGGCCTTTCGCCAAGGGACCTGGAGCTTCTGACCATTTCATCCTCCCACCTGGCCCTGGAACTGGAGAGCCGGGATGCGGTGGGGAAAGTGAACCTCCAGGTTTCCAGGCTCAGGGGGCTCCACAGCGTGGTTCAGGGCCTTTCGCTGGAATATGAGGAACCAAGAGAGCTTTGCAGGTACCTGGTCAAGGAACTATCTACAAGGTTCGGTTTCGAGAAGATAACCCTTTTCCTCATGGAGGAGGAGACAGGGAAGGAAGTCCTGGTTCCGGTGGCCTCCAACTTCCTCCAGGATGGCGAGCTCTCGGGGCTCAGGGTTAAGCTGGAGAATTACGGGGGCGGCCTGGTATATCAGTCCGCTATCCAGAGAAAGGTCATCAATACCCCGGATACATCAAGGTCTCCCCTTTATTTTTCCATAAAGGACGCCAGGACCCAGGCAGAACTGGATGTGCCCATCATGTTCAAGGAAAAGCTTTACGGGGTGCTTTCGGTGGAGACATCAGAACCCCTGGATGAAAGGGCACAGGAACTCTTCCTGATCCTGTCCAGGCATGTGGGGACCCTTCTAAGGATCCAGGAGATACTCAAGGAGGCCGAGACCAGGGCTCTTGTGGATGAACTCACGGGCCTCTGGAACCGGCGGTACCTCTTTGCGAGGATAGAGCAGGAGAAATACCGCCTCGAAAGGCATGGGGGAACCATGGCCCTGGTGATGGTGGACATGGCAGGGTTCAAGGATATCAACGATACCTATGGGCATGTGGTGGGTGACCAGGTGCTTAAGGAATTTGCCTCCATCCTGAGGAAGACCCTCAGGAACAGCGATGAGGTAGGCAGGTATGGGGGTGATGAGTTCCTCATACTTCTTCCTGAAACGGGTTACCAGGACATTTCCAGGGTCATCGCCAGGATAGAGGAGGAATGCGACACACGAGAGTTGGCTCACCTTCCTGATGGCCTTCTTCGCGCGGATTTCGGGTATGCCGTCTATCCCGGTGATGCGGATGACCTTGTGAAGGCCCTTCAGCTTGCCGACGAGAGGATGTACATCTCCAAGCATGGAAGGAAGGGCATGAAGCCCTGATATGATATACAATAAATTTGGCAGGTAATTTTTTCTTCGGGTGGTGAATGATCCTGGCAAAGGATAGGTCTGAAGGCCTGGAATACATCTGGGATAAGGCCACGGAATTTCTCCAGTACAGCATGGAAAATATAGGGTACATACGGCAGGAAGAGCTGGACAAGTTCCCCGAGACCCAGAACGAGCTTTCAAGGTTAAGGCAGGAACTCGAAGACCTGCAGAGTGTCATGGACCTGGCCCGCAGGGAATACGAGGGTTACAGGGCCAGCCTGCTTGACCACACCCTTTCGGAGAAACGGCAGATCCAGGAAGAGGAGTATGACAGGGGGGCCCATCTTCTCAGGATGATATCGGCTTTCAGGGAGAGGGAGAAAGAGTTGAGGGAACAGGAGTATCTCCTTGATTCCGAAGTAACGAGGATAGAGAAGCTCATGTCCACCAGCAACGAGATGGCCAACAGGGTCAGGCTTGCCATGAGGGTCATGAATGCGGATCTCGACGAAGTGGAGACAGGGGTAAAGTCAGATGCCCAGGCACTTCTCAATGCTTACAGGATCGCGGAAAGGGAATCCATAACCCTGGCCAGGGACCTCCATGACGGGCCTGCCCAGAAGCTTGCCAGTGCCGTCCTGCTTGTAGAGCTTGCTGAAAGGATGATCCTGAAGGATGAAAAGGAAAAGGCCCTTGATGAGTTCGTGGAGATCAAGAAACAGATCCGGGAATCCCTCTGGGATACCCGTTCCTTCCTTTTGAGGTTGAACCCCAAGGGACTTGAGTATGGATTGGACATGGCCCTTAAAAGATTCATAGACCAGCTTCGCCTTGTAACGGATTGCAGGATAAGCCTGACCTCCAGGGGAGACCTTTCGGGTATTTCCATGGCTTCAAGGTCCAACATCTACAAGATAATCGATCAGGCGGTCATGAACGCCATCCGCAAGGGCGAGGCAGGGAACATCCAGATCCGCCTTTCTGCCGGAAGAAGATCCCTTTCAGTGAAGATCGCCGATGACGGGAAAGGGTTTGATCTTAAGGATGCTATTGAAAAGGCCAAGGAACGGGGTTCCTTCGGATTGATGAACATGGAGGAGAGGACCAGGATGGCAGGTGGCAAGATACAGATCGATACGGCACCGGGTAAGGGAACTCTCATTACCCTGGAAATCCCTATAACGGAGGATAGCTTATCATGACGCATGTTTACAGGGTCGTTCTTGCTGAAGATCACAAACTCTTTCGGGATGGCCTGGAAAGGCTTCTGAGCCTGGAAGATGACATCGAGGTAGTTGGGACTGCTGATAACGGCCAGGAGGCCATCAAGGTAGTGGAGGATCAAAAACCCGAGATCCTGCTGCTCGATGTCCACATGCCCGTAATGGGTGGTGCGGAACTGGTAAGGATACTCAGGGAAAAGGATATGGATATCAGGTATATCGCTATCACGGCCTTCGATGACGAGGGTCATATAGCAGAGCTTTCCGAGGCGGGTGTTAACGGTTACATCCTGAAAGCCTCCGGTTTTGACCAGGTCCAGGCGGCTATCCGTTCGGTGGGGAAGGGATTCCCCTACGTGGATCCTGCCATAGCCCAGAAACTGCTTTCTCCCATGAAAAAGGGGAATGGCGGGGATAATATCCTCGAGGGGCTCAGCATGAGGGAAAAGGAATCCCTTTACTGGCTCGCCCAGGGGCTCAACAACCAGGAGATCGCGGAAAAGATGATCCTTTCCGATAAGACCGTGAAGAACCACCTGAGCCATTTAATGAAAAAACTTAATATACAGGACAGGACGCAGGCGGCAATTATCGCCTGGAAAACAGGTCTGGCAAAGGAAGATCCTTCTCAATTCGATCTTGATCAAAATTAGCATTGCCCAGGCCTCGAAATTTCATAACAGGATAAAGGAGGTCGGACCATGTTCGTTCAACAGTTCTTCATCAAGGGTATTGCCCACAGTTCATACCTTTTAGGTGGTAACAGGACCTGTGCCATAGTAGATCCCAGCAGGGATATCGATATTTACATCCGGGCTGCGGAAGATATGGGGATGGAGATAACCCACATCCTCGAAACCCATCTGCACGCGGATTTCATCTCGGGGCACATGGAACTCGCGAAGAGGACCGGAGCGACCATCTACGCCCCGGCTTCAGGGGAATGCACCTTCGACCATGTTCCTCTGAAGGAAGGGGATACCTTCGAGATCGAGGACATGAAACTGGAAATAGTTGAAACTCCCGGACACACCCCGGAGGGGATCTGCTACGTGGTAAGTGATCATGCCAGGGGAAGTGACCCTGTGGCTGTCTTCACGGGAGACACCCTCTTCGTGGGGGATGTGGGCAGGCCGGACCTTTTTCCTGGAATGGCGGAAGAACTCGCTTCCAAGCTCTATGACAGCCTTCATGAAAAACTTCTTGTCCTTCCGGACCATTGCGAGGTTTACCCTGCTCACGGGGCGGGTTCTCTCTGCGGAAGGGCAATGGGTGCAAAGAGGAGCAGCACCATAGGTTATGAGCGGAAATATAACAAGGCCCTCCTGATAAAGGACAGGGAGGAGTTCATAAGATCCCTCACCACCGATATGCCGGCAGCACCGGATCATTTTGCCAGGTGCAGCGATATCAACAGGAAAGGTCC
>JAFGMB010000099.1 GCA_016927765.1 Synergistales bacterium | reverse complement strand
CGCCATGATAGAGGAAGACATGCCTATCCTTGCTGAAAAGGAGATCCTCTATTTCGGGCAGCCCCTTGCCCTTATCGCTGCCCCTGACAGGCTGGTTCTCGAAAAAGCCCTCTCTGCCGTACTACCCATCGAGGATGAGACAGTCCCTCTTCTTGATATAGAGGAGGCACTGAAGGCCAACCAGCTGATATACGGAAAAGATAATTTAATGGCTGACTACTCGGTTTCGAAAGGTAGCACCGAAGAGGGTTTCAAAAGATCAGACCTTGTGATAACCGGTCGATACAGAACTTCCTATCATGAACATGTATACCTTGAGACCCAGGGCATGATCGCCTACCCTACAACCACGGGAGTTGAGATAACTGGTTCGATGCAATGCCCCTATTATATACACAGGGCAGCCACCATTGCCCTTCCTTTCAATGGGGAGGATATAGTTATACGTCAGACCACCACCGGGGGAGGTTTCGGTGGTAAGGAAGACTTCCCTTCCCTTCTGGCCCTGCATGCGTCATTGCTCGCCATCCAAGCGGGAAAACCCGTGAAGATGGTCTATGACAGGGAAGAGGACATCCTCTACACTACAAAGAGACATCCCTCGGTTATCACCCACAGGACCGGGCTCACCGAAGAAGGGCTCCTGCTGGCATCCGAAATAGACATTATCCTTGACGGAGGTGCCTGCACCACTCTAAGCCCCGTAGTCCTTCAAAGGGCCATACTCCATGGGAGTGGCCCCTACAATATCCCCAACATCCGTATCAGGGGACGGGTAGTGGCCACCAACACACCCCCTAATGGAGCTTTCAGGGGATTCGGTGTGCCCCAGAGCTGTTTTGCCGTGGAAAGACATATGGACAGGATAGCAGGAAATCTCGGAATGGACCCAGTGGAACTTCGCCGGAAGAATCTGCTTAAAAACGGCGATCTGTTCCCCTTCGGACAGGTCATGAAAGAAGAGGAAAATCTAAGGACAGTATTTGAGGAAGCCATCAAAAGATCTGATTATTACAGGAAAAAAGAAGAATTCACTTCCCACTGTAAGGGGTCCCTTCGGAAAGGCATCGGGTTCTCCCTGTTCTTCCACGGGGGTGGATTCACCGGCAGTGGGGAGGAGAAGATCTCAGGAAAAGCCAGGGTCGCCCTTGCTGAAGACGGGCTCATCGATATCCTCGTTAGCAGCGTGGAGATGGGCCAGGGGGCAACGGTCATGTTCACCTCGGTAGCGGCAGATGCCCTGGGATTGCCGGTTGAGATGTTCCGGTACAGCCTTCCCGACACCTCCAGGGTACCTGATAGTGGACCCACCGTAGCTTCAAGAACTACCATGTACGTTGGGAAACTGGTGATGGATGCCTCACGAAAGATGATGAAAAAGCTCATGGAATTCTCCGCTCATCTTTCCGGTGTCGATATGGAACAATTAAAATTGCAAGATGGGTGGTTTTTCTGCAATGGCAAAAAACTCTACTCCTTCAGTGAAATCGGAAGGAGATACCTGAAGGAAGCAGGTCCTCTTTCGGGTGAGGCAAGATATTACCCCCCTCCAGGTTCACACTGGAATGACGAGACCTTTTCAGGAGAAGCCTATCGATCCTATTCCTGGGGAGCGGATGTCACAGAAGTTGAAGTGGATATGGGCACTTACGAGATAAGACCCTTAAAACTGACTTCCGTGGTGGAAGTCGGAAAAGTGATAAATGTTACTGCAGCAAAAGGCCAGGTGGAGGGAGGCACCCTACAGGGGCTGGGTTACGCATACCTGGAAGACCTTGAGGTACGTGATGGCATATACACCAGCGGCCACCTTACCCATTACCATATACCCACTTCATGGGACACACCGGACTTTGATGTGACCCTGAGAGAGATACCCTACGAAGAAGGCCCCTTTGGGGCAAAAGGCCTGGGCGAACTTCCCATGGACGGCTCTGCTCCTTCCCTCGTATCGGCAGTGGAGAATGCCACCGGTCTCTCTCCGAAGCAGATACCCATAGGACCTGAGGTCCTGTATAGATTGAGATCTGAATCCACTTGCGGGGAGGGATCAGAAGATGCAGTATGAATTCTCTGTAAATGGACAGATCACTCGGATGTCATCCCACCCTTTAAGAAGGCTTCTTGATATCCTGAGAGAAGATCTTGGCCTTACCGGCACAAAGGAGGGTTGTGGGGAAGGAGAATGCGGGGCTTGTTCTTTACTGCTGGATGGGAAGCTTGTCAATTCCTGTATGATCCCTGCCCTCCAGCTTCCAGGTACCAGTGTACTTACCATAGAGGGACTTGGGACCCCTGATGATCCCGACATGCTTCAGAGAGCATTTGTAGAAGAAGGGGCTGTCCAATGTGGATTCTGTACTCCCGGGATGGTCATGGCTTCCAGGTTTCTTCTGCAAAAGGATCCTCACCCCTCACGAAGTGATATCAGAAGGGCCCTTTCGGGAAATCTTTGCAGGTGTACGGGTTATGAAAAGATCTTTTCTGCCGTGGAAAGAGCGGCCAGGGAAGGTTATGGAGAAATTGCCGATCTTTCCACGACAGGCAGCCCTTCTTCCGAGGTGGTGTTCGAAGACCATGAAAAAGACCTTTTCTTCATCCCTGATGGCCTGGAGAAGGCTCTTGAAGTTCTCGGGCAAAAGGGCAGAGAAATTACACTCCTCGCAGGAGGGACCGATATCATGCCTTCCCTCAGGAACAAACAGATCCTTCCTGCTCGTGTAATGGATATTTCGAGGATAGGGGAATTGAAGGGAATAATCCTCGATGGTAAGAGGATCAGGATCGGGAGTTGTGTGGATAATGCCACTCTTGCTGGAGATCCCCTGGTACTCGATAAATTACCCTCCCTGGCTGAAGCTGCAAGATCCAGCGGGGCCATGACCCTCCAGAACAGGGCCACCATCGGGGGAAATATAATGACAGCCTCACCCGCTGCAGATATGCCCCCTGTCCTTATGAGCCTGGACGCGGATCTCACTTTTTGCAGCTCTTCCGGGGAAAGGAATATCAACTTTTCTGAACTGTTCACAGGTTACAGACAAACCTCCAGGAATGCAGGTGAAATACTCAGATCCATCGATGTTCCTGTTCCTGCACCGGGTACCGTCCAGTCATTCTATAAAAGAGGATCAAGGGCCGCCTTGACCATATCCAGGGTTTCCCTTGCCTGTTCAGCCCTGCCGGGAAATAATGGTATCATCAGAAATGTACGTATTGCAGCAGGTTCGATGGCACCTACAACCCAATTACTTTCAGGGGTCATGGCTTTTCTGGAGGGGAAAACCCTCTCTTTCGAGGTGATAGAGGAAGCCGCCAGGATCGCCTCGAGTGAAGTGAACCCCCGAAAGACCCCGGGTTACCGAAAAGAAGTAACTGGTAATCTGCTGAGAAAATTTCTTCTGAACCTGCAGGAGCAGGATCAGAAAGGAGGTCATCAAGATGTTGAAATCTCTTGACAGTCTTAATATCACAGTGATCGCGGAAGATACGGTCCCCTATGAAAGTCCCCTATGGGGACAGCATGGGATCTCTTTCCTGGTGGAAGGCATCTCCGGGGAGTCGAGCCAGTGCGTTATGGTGGACGTAGCCCAGAATTTTACGGCCCTGGAGCATAACATGACGGTGCTCGGACTTGACTTCTCAATGTTGGACACGCTGATGATAACCCATTGTCACTACGACCACAGCAAGGGGATCTCCCTTGTCCTCGAGGCTACAGGCAAGGAAGATGTTCCTGTTGTTGCCCATTCAGACCTTTTCAGGCTTCATTTCGTTACAGACCCTTTTCTGATGCATGTAGGTATCATGGGAAGCGACAGCAGACAACGTATTGAAGATGCCGGGGGGACGCTTTTCCTCACATCAGAACCCCTTGACCTGATGCCGGGGCTCAGATCCACAGGGGAAGTACCAAGGATCACGGCATTTGAAGATCCGGGGATAGCCCTTAAGACCATAGATGATGGGAAGATCAGAAACGATCTTGTCATGGATGACATCTCCCTCGTGGCAAACGTCAGAGATAAGGGCCTTGTGATAATTACAGGCTGCAGTCATGCAGGGATCGTGAATATCGCCAGATATGCCATGGAACTTTTCCCTGGGGTTCCACTGGAAGGGATAATAGGTGGTCTTCACCTGGTGGAGGCTTCTGATGAAAAGATCGGGAAGACAGTAAAGGCCCTTGTGGACCTTAACCCCAAATGGATCTCGGCAGGCCACTGCACAGGCTTCAGGGCACAGGTAAAACTGCTCGAGGCCTTCGGAGACAGGTTCGAACCACTGAGCTCGGGGAAAACTTTCAGGATCTGACCAGGCATTCATTATATGTAAGGGCCGTCCAGTCATGGATGGCCCTTAATCCTATTGCGACTTCCCCCTTGCCAGGATTGGCCATTGACCAGCCACTTCCCCGTTACGTATGCAATACATGCGGTCATAAAGGTTACATGTGGGGCATGCGTGGTTAGGTATTATCTCCACCTTTTCCCCTATCCTGAATTCCAGGCCTTCGGGTCGGATAAAACAACCATGCTCATCGGAAATACTGTAAAGCCTTACATCAGTATGCTCCTTCAGAACACCGAAACCCGGAGTCCTTGTTATACCCTCAAGCTGTACATAGTAGGTCAGAGCCTTGGTACCTGTATCGAGAACGACCCTTTCGGGAACAGGTCTGCTTATGACAGTTCCCAGAACTGTGAGAGCACATCTTTCATAGCTTCCGATAACGTTAGCCTGGTCGGCATCCAGGAAAATATAGGTCCCCGGCCTGACCTCGGTTACACCTTTCAAAGGTTTCCCCACAAGAAGGGAGGGTGTGGATCCAACACTTATTTCTTTACACTCTATCCCTTCAGACCTTAACAGCTCGGCAGTTTCAAGCATCTGTTCCTGGCTGACCCGAAAGATCTCCCTGATCTCTTCAAGGTTACCGGCCTCATAGGTCTGGCCATCGTGGGTATAGATCCCCCTCAGGTTAACCCCGGGAGATGTGACGACCCTCCTGGCAAGTTCAAGTACCCCTTTCCCCGGCTTGACTCCTGTCCGGGGGTCACCCGTGTCCACATCGATCATCACATCCATGGCTTTGTTCTCGTTCATGAAAGTGCGGGAGATCATTTCCACCTGGACGGGGTCGTCTACCCCAACTGCCAGTCGGACCTTCCCGGCAAGTCTTCTTAGCCTTTCAAGCTTGATCTGCCCTACTATTTCATTGGCAATGAAAATATCGTCTATTCCTGCTTCAGCCATTACTTCCGCTTCACCGAGCTTTGCCACGGTTATACCCCTGGCTCCCTTTTCCAGCTGTTTAAGAGCTATGGCAGGTGTTCTATGGGTCTTGATATGGGGCCTCAGCCTGGCACCAATTGAATCAGCGAACTCCTGTCCCATGTCCATGTTAGCTTCCATACGGTCCAGATCCACTATAAGGGCCGGTGTATCAAGTTCCATTTTTTTCATTTCCACCCTTCCTTTCAATAACCTGATCTCTCCCCGGGAAAACTGTTACCCTCAGAGATATTTCAGTATCACCACGAGGGCTGAGAACAGGACCAGGAAACCGAAATACTTCCTGATCCAGATGCAGCATACCTTTGAAGTTATGAACGCGCCCAGTTGTGCTCCTGTGATGGAACCGACTGCCAGGTATAAAACCATCCAGAGGTTCACGTTCCCATGCATAAAGTGAAGGGTCGCTCCAGCCATGGAAACCACCAGGGTCTGCAGGAGACTTGTGCCCACTGCATAATGTGAGGATGTCCCCATAAGGTATACAAGGGCAGGCATGAGAATGAACCCTCCTCCTACGCCCAGAAGACCTGAAAGGATGCCCACGCCGAGACCAAGAAGAGAGAAAAACCATGCAGAGACTTCTCTCTCACCCAAAGAAGGGACCCTGACAAGGGGTTTCCATGAAAGGCCCAGTAAAAAACCGAGGGAGAATCCATGGTGCTCCCCGGGGTCTGTCCTTCGGCAGCAAGTCTCCCATACCATGAATGTTCCCAGGGATATAAGAAAAAAAAGGTAAATGATGCTCATGATCAGGTCAAGTTGTGTGACCCGCCTCCCCCTGATAGTGTAGGTTATCGGGGTCTGAAGGGAATTCATTATTCCAATACCCAGTAGAAGGCCAGGCAGGGAGCCGGTCAGAAGAAGCAATGCCATTTTCAGGTCCACGTTCTTCTGAACAATATGTCTTGCAGATCCTGAAAAAGCCGTGAAGAACATTTGTCCGAGGGTGGTCCCAACAGCAAGGCTATAGGGGATACCGAAGAAGGAGTTCAATAAGGGCACAAGAAGAAAACCTCCTCCTACCCCGAAAAGACCGGAAATAAGGCCAATGATCAGGCCCAGCGATACAAGGGGAACCTGGATACCCGTCATGATCGTCCCTACTGTCAGGGAGCAGATCTCACGATGAGCGTTTCATAACCTTCCTGGACAAGAAGGCTCTGTATCCTTGAAGCAGTCCCCTCGTCACTGCCGGCTCTTACCCTTACCCTGTAGTAATTTCCTGGCCTCGTGATATCTGCATGGAATCCCTTGTTCTCTACTTCAGAAACAAGCCTCTGGGCATCAGACCTGCTTGTGAACATTCCGATCTGGACCCCCCAACTGTCATCCTGCTGATATTTTGAGAAACCTTCCACAGAGCCCGAACCTTCAGGAGCATTTTCAGAACGGACCACCAGGGTATCGTAACCCTCATCATGAAGCATCTTCTTCAGCATCAGGGCCGTTTCAACAGTAGGTCCACCGTTGACCCTTACCCTGTAATAGTTGCCGGGCTTTGTGATATCGGGATTGTAACCCTTTTCGCGAACCTCTTTGAAAAGGCGTTCGGCATCACTTTTCCGGCTGAACATGCCTATCTGGATCCCCCATGAGCCATCCTTCTGGTATTTCGGATCTTCGGTCAGGGAAGGAGATGGCGCACTGACATCTTGAGTTCCTGCTTTCTGAACTTCCTTTGACTGGACATTTTCAGTTTTACCCGATCCGCTGCTCATATCTGTTTCGACCCGAGCTGCCACCGAGGAAGACCCATTAACAGCTTCACTGACCTTGGCGACCTGGCCAGCCTCTTTACCAGCGGGTTCAGTTGAAGGCTTTTGCGGTCCCTGCTGTATCTCGGGATCAGCACCCGTGGTCAAAGAAATACCGGGAATTTCCCGGCTGGTATCCGGGCCTTTCGGGGCAGGTTGTTCAGGCTTCTCCTCTGCAATTTCGGGTTTGTGGTACTCCGGGGGTTTTGTACCAAGGAAAAAATCCTTGGCAAAAAACAGAACGAGCCCTGCAAGAACAAGCCCCAGAAGAGGGATCATAATGTAACTGCTCCCACCTTTGAAACTATATCGGTCCTTTTTCATCTCTCTTCCGGACAGTCCCTTATTATGATCCAATCACTTCATGCCTCCCTTTCAAAGTTGTCTGATCGGGATCTTCAGTAATAATTATACAGTGTTCTGACTTCAGGATAATCGAAATAATTCCATACCTTTCCTAAAATTCCACAAAAGGAGTATCATGAACTCGGTTCGAAAGAAGGACCCTTCGACCCTGCTTTGTCCTTGATACTGGAGGTGCTCACTTTTGAAAATAAGATTGGAACAGGTCATCAGGAAATCAGTTGAAAACTCCCCCAGGGAGAGAATGTTATGGTGGGATGGTTCCTGGTGGTCCAGGAGAAAATTCTGGGATTCAGTCCTGCAATGTACAGAGGCTTTGAAAAAAAGCGGATTTCAACCTTCTGACAGGATCGCCGTATTCATGCCCGATTCTCCCATGGTACTTGCTCTTTCAGTAGCGGCCTGGAATCTGGGAGGCACCATGGTACCCCTGAATTCAAGGGGAGGCATTGAAGCCAACCTGAGGATACTCAGGAAAATAAGACCTATGGGGACTATCCTCTCGGAGAATATCAGGGAACTGGCCGAAGCTATAGAAAAAGAAGGTTTTCCAGTGGCCATATCTCCCCTGGAAGGAGTGATCCCTGAATTCCAGGGGGTCAGTCATCCTTCGGGAGATGAGGACGTAGCAGTGATCTTTGCCACATCAGGCACGACCGGGAATCCCAAATCCGTGCCGCTGACCCATTCAAACCTTTTGGATAATACCCGGACTGTTCACGAAAATGTGGAGGGATTCGAAACTGAAAGAGTTATCATGAACATCCTTCCCAATTTTCATGCTTTCGGTTATTCCGTATGCGGCCTTTTACCCATGCTCTTCGGGCTTCACCAGGTTTTGCTCCCGACTTTCATACCCGTAAGATCCACATTTACGGCAATGAGAGAAGCAGGGGTGGAAATACTCATCGCAGTACCGACCATGCTACCCTTTCTTCTGGGTGCCTTCGAAAAGGGAGAGACCAAACCTCCTTCACTGAAGTACATTCTCACTGGGGGCGGAAGACTTGACCCTGAAATGGAAAAAAGAGTTGAATCGAAGATGGGAGTGGTCATATTCCAGGGTTATGGTCTTACTGAGTGTTCACCTGTGGTCGCAGCTAACAGGAGCGACTCTGCTAAAAAGACAGGGACCATAGGAACCATCCTGCCAGGCTATGATTTTCAGATCAGGGATACCGAGGGGCATCTCCTCTCTCCGGATTCCGAAGGTGTCCTGTGGGTCAAGGGGCCTTCTGTCTGCAGGGGATATCTTGATTCTCCCGAATTGAACAGGGAGAGATTCGACAAAGAATGGTTCAACACGGGAGATATCGTAAAGATCGATCACAAAGGATACATCAAGGTCTTGGACCGTGCTTCGGATCTTATTATTGTGGGCGGGTTCAATGTCTATCCTCAGGAAGTGGAAGAGGTCATCCAGGAACACCCATCTGTACAGATGGCAGCCGTAGTAGGGATCAGGCACCATCTTACGGGAGAATTCCCAAAAGCTTTCGTGATAGCCAGGGAAGGCCATGACCTTTCCTCCAACGAATTGATCCAGTTCTGCAAGGAAAGACTTGCCCACTATAAAGTGCCCAGGAAAGTCGAGTTCGTGGAGAGTATTCCCCTTTCCCCGGTTGGGAAGATCCTGAGAAGGGAATTAAGGCAAGGGAGCTGATCTGAACTATAGATCTCCCGGGAGAGACTCTCCGGGGTTCCATTGAGGATCAAAGGGATGCCTGAGTTATAATGGTCCAGTTATTCCTTATCACAGATAATTTCCGGGAATCTTGATAAATCTTAAGGCAGGTGTACCCCTTGGAATATCAGTCAAAGATAAAAAAAATACTGGAAGAAGTACGCCTTGGCGTTAAACTGCCGGAAGAGGCCCTTGAAGAACTCTCTGAATTGCCCTACATGAAGCTGGGTGACGATGTTAAGCTAGACCTGCATCGCTCCATAAGAAAAGGTGTCGGGGAGATCATTTACTGCGCCGGAAAATCAGAAGACCAGATCAGAAAAATAGCACTTTCTTTAAGCAGCGACACTGGGAATGCGGCTTTCAGCCGAATGTCCATCGACCAGGCTGATATTGTCTCCGAGATCATACCTGAATTCGAATACTTCCCGATCCCGGGAATGGGGATCCTCAAATACCATGATCCCGAACCCAGGGGCAGGGTGGCCCTCCTGGCAGCCGGAAGTTCAGACCTTCCAGCTGCTGAAGAAGCTGCCAGGACGGCAGAATTCCTGGGATGTACGGTTGAGAGGCATTATGATGTGGGAGTGGCTGGCCTTCATAGATTGCTTGACATTATGCCCCGGATCAGGGAAGCGGACTCTATCGTTGTGGCTGCCGGAATGGATGGAGCCCTTCCAAGCGTTGTAGCTGGCCTGGTAAGGACTCTCGTTATAGCCCTGCCAACCTCGGTAGGCTATGGTACTTGTTTTGGAGGTGTTTCCGCCCTTCTGGCCATGCTGAATTCCTGTAGTACAGGTATTGTAGTGGTCAACATCGATAATGGTGTCGGGGCTGGAGTTGCAGCCTCACTGGTGGCTGGAAAACTCAATTCTCCCGGGGCTTAGGGATCCACATGGTTTTTCCCTTTCTCAGGCAGGGGTTCCACATGGAGAGTGAT
>JAFGMB010000098.1 GCA_016927765.1 Synergistales bacterium | reverse complement strand
CATAAAGAGCCCTGGTATCAGGATACCTGTTCAGAAACTGCTCCCTGATCTCTTTACATTTTTCCCTGATCATTTCTTCTGACAGGACATAAAGGGGAGTCCCGTATTTTCTTGCCAACTCTACGGTATCCCAGCCGTTAAAAAAGAAATGGTCTTCTGTTGACATTCTGATTCCTCCCGGAATTCATGAAAATACGACATAGGCTCTTCCTTCAGGGAAGAGCCTATGTTTATTTTACAGGTTTAAAGCCATCGTGGGTGTTCTGGAAAAATCCTTCGCTGATGGCCCCATGACGGAGACATCTCAAAAGTTATTCCGCCAAAACCCTATCAACTCCAGCTTGGCAGATATTGGGTCAGTTTGATCAAGAATATTAGTATATCATTGAGGAAACTTTTCTGCTGAAAGAAGGATCGTGACTTAACACACTGCTTCCTTTCCATGCCCTGACAACTTGACAAGCCCGGATAATACAGGATCACCTGGTACTGATAAAAAACGATCCAACATTATAAGATCGACGAGGAATGACCGTCAACGAAACGACCCCTGTTCAGGGAAAACCTAATCCTCTACCACGCCCGGAAGGACTGGCACAAACTGGCAATAGTCGAACCAGGAATCAAGGTAACCTTTCCCTGTCCGGTTTCGCAAAAGGAGTCTTTCCATTCCTCCACTGACCCTTAAGGGGACCATGAGCCTGCCACCATCAGCAAGTTGAGAAAACCAGGGTGGTTCAACCCTGGAAGCAGCGGCGGTGACTATAATGCCATTGAAGGGTGCCCCTTTTTCATATCCACTCCTTCCATCATCTATCAACACCTGAACATGATAACCCAACTCTTCCATAAGGGCTGATGCTCTTTGGGCAAGTTGAGCTATCCTCTCTATGCTGACCACTTTCATCCCCATTTCTGACAGGACAGCAGCCTGGTAACCTGACCCGGTTCCCACTTCAAGAACACGATCTCCCTGGTTAAGATCAAGAAGCTCGGTCATCCTTGCAACCATGTAGGGCTGAGAAATGGTCTGACCATTCCCAATGGGCAGGGCACAGTCCGAATATGCCAGGGTCCTGTACTCATCTGGCACAAAACGATGACGAGGCACGCTCCTCATCGCCTCAAGGACCGATACTTGAATGATACCTCTTGGGACAAGTTGGGAATCCACCATTTCTGCAGCAGCTTGCAACCAGGAATCCATAATAATTCTCCTCAAATACTTTATTATGATATTATATCACCCAGTTGCATGAGGATAAAAAAGAGTTTTAGAGCCTGTCAGTCTGAAGTCAGGAAGGCATTTCCAGGCAGTTCTCCTACTTTCCATGACTTTAACAGGTCCCGGGGGACACATCACCCCCGAAAGGGAACGAAGAGGCGCGTATTTTCGGGAATCTTTGGATAGACTCGGATAACTTACAATACAATTGTGAAGAAAGGGATCTTCTTTCGGGTAGTCTTGACAAATATATTTTCAAACTTTATTCTTATTCCATTCAAAGAGTTAACCTTGGTTTCTCATTATTATTATAATTTTACTTTTGTTTAGTTTCTGATATTTCCGTGTAACACCCTCTTTCGGCGGTTATGACCCTACTGGTCATTTTATCGTTAAGCGCTACTACCTGGGCAGGTGTTCCTGGGGATTTAGAATTCTGGTCGTTCGCAGGAGCACCTTCCCCCCCTTATCCTTCGTACCTTCTGAAGACTGTCCTTTTACCAGTTTTCAAGGCCCGCACAAAGATCTTCCAGGAAATTATGAACCGGGGCCCGATTCTTTCCATCTCTGCCTGTACCTGGGACGACCAGGTTTTCCACTGTTTTCAGCACTCTGCCCCTGTTTGACAGATATTCCAGGTACCGGAGGATCATAAATAGTATCAAAAGAAAAGGATATCCAATTCCATTTGGAACTGCCCTAAAGAGTTTTACGAGTGGTTTCAACCACTCCTTTCCTGGTGTCCTTTGCCTGATCACAGGTTTGACAAAGCTGAGGGGTGAGTATAGAATTCAATATCCTACATAATTAGCCTTTCAACCATATCATCTGAAGGTAGAGGTCCTTACTTATGACAGAATTTCAAAATATACTCTCCTGGGATTATGAGACACTTTTATCCCAATGTACCGAGAAATGGAGTATGCCACGCTTTCGTGCAGATCAGATATGTCAATGGATCTACCAGAAGAAGGTCTTTCAATTCAACGAGATGACAAACCTCTCCAAGGACCTCAGGAAATTCCTCGAAGAAGAAACTGCCATTCTGCCACCTTATATGATAAGGAAAGAATCTTCCACTTTGGACTCTACTGTGAAATTCCTCTGGGGACTTATAGATGGTGAGAATGTCGAATCCGTCCTGCTTTCTCACGGAAACCATCTAACTGCATGTATCTCCACCCAGGTTGGGTGCCCCTTGAATTGTTCCTTCTGTGCAACAGGACAATCGGGTTTTATCCGAAACCTGGAAACTGCAGAAATCACAGGCCACTTCCTGGCCATGGAAAAGCATATTGGGAAAGATATTCAGAACATTGTCTTCATGGGAATGGGAGAACCGCTCCTCAACACCGGAAATCTTTTCAAAAGCATAAGGAACCTGAACCACCCGAGGATGCGAAAACTCGGGGCCCGACATATGACGGTTTCTACCGCAGGTATCGTACCTGGAATAATTGAGCTTGCCGATCTTGAAATTCCCGTAAGACTCTCTGTCTCACTCCACGCTCCTAACGACAACCTGAGAAAGAAGCTCATGCCTGTTAATCAGACCTATTCCCTGTCAAGGCTCATGGAATCCCTCAGGACCTACCAGGAAAAGACCGGCGAAAGGATCACTTTTGAGTATCTCATGCTCAAAGACGTGAACGATCTTACCGAATATGCCTACGAACTCGGAGCTTTATTATCAGGCCTCGATAGTTATATCAACCTTATTCCCTACAACCCGGTGGACAAAAGGTTTACCCGTTCTACCAAAAGTCAGGTCAAGGCTTTTATGGAGATCCTTAAAAACCTTGGGCTGGAAGTTGAGGTTCGAAAGGAAAAAGGAACGGATATCAATGCTGCATGCGGCCAACTTAGAAGAAACATCCCCTCCCTAAAATAGGCAGTTCAGGAAAAATAGCCTTTCTTTTTATTTCCAAATGTGTTAGACTTGGCTAACAATAAAGTCGTCTATTATTATCTGCACTCCCGGGAGAGATCACGTGAAATGAAGACAACCCTGCAGCTTCTGCCAAACAGCTTTAAAGCCAAGATACTGTCAATACCTGAAGGTGAATGCCGTAGGAGGCTTGAGGCATTGGGGCTCAGGGAAGGGAAGATCATATCCAAGGTATCTGGGATGCCTTTCAGAGGACCCATAACTATCCAGCTGGATGGGCGGCAGATAGCCATAGGTCACATGGTATCCAGCAGGATAGAGGTTGCTCCCATAAGCAAGTTTTGAAAGAAAGCAGGTTCATGATGAATTGCTCTGACTGCAGCAGATGTCCGCACCATAAACATTTTCACCACCACCAGGGATCTGATGAGAACACCGGAAAGATCCTCCTTGTAGGGAACCCCAACGTAGGGAAAAGTGCCATCTTCTCAAGATTAACAGGAGTACACGCCCTTTCTTCAAATTATCCCGGGACGACCATAGGCTTCAATGAAGGCTGGTTAAGGCTGGAGAAAAAGACATACAAGATAATTGACGTGCCTGGGGCCTATACTCTTGACCCAACAAACGAAGCTGAGGAAGTGGCCAGAAAGATCATTGAGGATGGCGGGGACCTGGCCATAGTGGTTCTGGATGCCACTGCACTTGAAAGAAATCTCTATCTGGCTTTCCAGGTACTGGAAAGGGGCATTCCGGTGATAATAGCCCTTAACATGATCGATGAAACACGACATAAGGGCATTACTCTTGATTTTGAAAGGCTTGAACAGCTCCTGGACGTACCGGTGATCCCCACAGTGGGTGTCATAGGACAAGGAATAAAAGAGACGATCCAGAGACTGGATGATGCAAGGATATCTTCTCTCAAACCCATGTCAAAGGAAGAACGGTGGGCTGAGATCGGAAAAATCGTAGAACAGGTACAGACATTGGTCCACAGGCATCACACTTTGAAGGACAGATTGGAAGATTTCTCTGTAGACTCATTCTGGGGAGCTGTTCT
>JAFGMB010000097.1 GCA_016927765.1 Synergistales bacterium | reverse complement strand
ATGTTAAGAACAATGAATAATTCACATAACCATACCGGTGTATGACTTATCAGAATTTTATATAAAATTGCTTGTATTTCAATTTATTTGTGTATAAACTCATAAACACAGGTTCATATATCTTCTTTAGGGGGGAAATTTATGTTCAAGAAGGGTTTTTGTGTAACTTTATGCGCGGCAGCCATGCTTATCCTGTTCACCTGTGCCGCGGGAGCCGTCACCTTCGTCAACATAGGCACCGGGAGTACCGGAGGGTCCTACTATCCTTTAGGAGCAACCATGGCCAAGATATGGAATGACCACCTGGAAGGCATCAAGGCCAGTGCCCAGTCCACGGGAGGCACCGTCAACAATATCGAACTCATGGGCAGCGCTGAAGCCGATGCCGCCTTTATGGACGGACTCTATTATTACGCATACCTTGGCAAGGGAAAGTTTGAAGGCAATCCGCAAGGGTACATAAGGGCAATGATCCCCCTGTATCCTGAACCAACCCAGCTCATGGTCGCAAAAGGCAGCGGGATCAAGTCGCTTGCCGATTTCAAAGGTAAAAGGGTATCCATCGGGGCCGTGGCAAGCGGAACCGAGGTAACTGCCAGGCAGCTCCTGAAAGCAGCCGGCATAGACCCGGACAAGGATATCAAGGCAGAAAACCTCGGCGTGGGCGATACAGCAAAAGCCTTCAGCGACAAGAGGATAGATGCAGCAGTAATGGTAGGCTCCCTTGGCATGGCTGGAGTGGTTGAAGTTACTACCCTTGGTCTTGTGAATTTTATCGATGTACCCCAGGATATTATGGACAAAGTGATCGAGGAGACCCCTTACTGGGTTCCCTTCGACATCCCGGCCAATTATTACAAGGGACAGGCTGAGCCCGTCAAGACCTACGCCAGCTGGAACATTATCGCCATTCACGAAGGAATGGACCCTGACCTGGTTTACAACATGACCAAACTTCTTTTCGAAAACAAGGAAGACCTGCTCGCTGTAAGGGCAAAAATGGAGACCATGACACCCGAGAACATAAAGTATATCCTTGTACCTCTCCACGAAGGTGCACAGAAATATTACAGGGAAATAGGTGTGTGTAACTGATCTGAAATGCCAATGAAGGGGTAGATCCCGATCTACCCCTTCATTTTTTCTTTAATGGTCTTTAGGAGGAAAGTCTGAATGGAAGAAAGGCAGGAATCCCAGGTAATTGACCAGCCGATCGAAAATATCCAGGAACTGGTCGAGCAGTATGATGTTGAAAGCAGATATAGAAGGCTCTCCGGCTGGCAAGGCAGAATAGTCTCTTTTCTTCTGATAGGCATGTCATGTTTTCATATGTATACTGCAGGTGTGGGGCTTCTGCCAACCTCGATCCACAGGGCTGTGCATCTCACATTTGCAATAACCGCTGTTTTCCTTCTCTATCCTTCGCACTTGGATTCATCAAAAAAGTCTGCTCCATGGTACGACTGGCTGCTGGCGATCCTTGCCGGTATAGGGGTCGGATACATCGCCATATTCTTCAATGCCATCGCTGGACGGGGTGCCCGGGTCCAGCCTTATGAGACCTGGCTGGGGATCATGACGATAATTCTGGTCCTCGAGGCCGGAAGAAGAGTGGTCGGCAAGGTCCTTCCCTCCCTTGGTATCCTTTTCCTTCTCTACTGTTATTTCGGGCGATATATGCCAGAGATGTTCATGCACAGGGGATATTCTGTCAACAGGATAATCCAGCATATGTATCTGACCCAGGAAGGGATCTTCGGAGTAGCCCTGGGCGTTTCAAGTACTTTTGTTTTCATGTTCATCCTTTTCGGCGCTTTTCTGGGAAAAAGCGGTGGCGCCCGTTTCTTCAATGAACTCGCTCTGGCTGTTGCCGGCCACTCCCCTGGGGGACCTGCCAAGGTCGCCATAGTCGCATCGGGAATGCTCGGGACCATAAACGGATCCTCCGTGGCAAATGTAGCTACCACAGGTGCCTTTACCATACCCCTGATGAAAAAGGTTGGTTACAAGCCTGAATTTGCAGGAGCAGTTGAAGCTTGCGCATCCACAGGAGGACAGTTCATGCCTCCGATAATGGGAGCAGGGGCATTCATAATGAGCGAATTTCTCGGGATCTCCTATCTCCGAATAGCTGCGGCCGCGATCATCCCCGCGATACTCTACTATTTCGCCCTTTTCATTGCGGTCCACATAAGGGCCAGGGACAAGGATCTTGAAGGTTTGCCCCGGGAGGAGCTTCCAAGAGTGAAAGAGGTCATGATGAAGGATGGGCATCTCCTCATTCCTCTTATCGTTATAGTGACCCTTCTTCTGAGAAAATATACTCCTCTTTCAGCAGCTTTCTGGGGGATCTTGTCCGTCCTTGCTGTATCCCAGTTCAAAACCCATACAAGGATGGGCATAAGGGCTATTCTTGAAGCCCTGGAAGAAGGCGCAAGGAGTGCGTTAGGGGTAGCCCTTGCATGCGCCCTAGTCGGTTTTGTGGTAGGTACATCCTCTCTTACCGCCCTGGGCCTTACCATTTCCAACAATATTATCGATATCGCGGGAGGAAGGCTGCTACCGACCCTTGTGATGGCGATGATCGCCTGCCTGGTCCTTGGAATGGGACTCCCCACGACGGCGAACTACATCGTTACCAGCACCATGATCGCCCCGGCACTGATCAAAATGCATGTCCTGCCATTGGCAGCTCATCTGTTCGTCTTTTATTTCGGGATAATGGCCGATCTCACCCCGCCTGTATGCCTTGCGGCTTTCACCGGGGCAGGGATAGCGGGAGGGAATCCCAGTAGAACAGGCTTCAATGCCACCAGGATCGCCCTTGTGGCATACCTGATACCCTACACGTTCATATACTCCCCTGTGATCCTGCTGGAAAACGTTGATCTTCTCCGGCTTTCCCTTCTGGTTGTTGCTGCCTTTGCCGGCGTCATCGGACTTGCCGCTGCTCTCCAGGGTTGGATGTTCAGCCGAATCAGCCTCTTTATCAGATCCCTTCTGCTGGTCACATCCATGGCAGCCTTCATGCCGGATAATACGATCAAGGCTATTGCCATAGTTTCCATCGGGCTTATCATATTCGTGACCAGGCGTTTTTCATTAAAAGAACAACTGGAATACCAGGAAGGATAAGAAAGAAGCTTTTCGGGGACCAGGAAGATCAGAAGGTCTACCCCTGGTCCCCGTATCAGGCAATGAAAGTTATCTCATTCCATCAACTTAAAAGCATGGTGCAGGGAATCCACTATCTCAAGAACATTCCTTCGGAGCCTTGAGTTGAGAAAACAGATCAGAAAAGGCGGCCACAGAACGTGGATCACCTGAAGGACCTGGATACTCTGCCACCTGATACAGGTTCGAGGGTCCTCCACGACAAAGATCCATAGGGTCAGGGGCAGTCCAATTACCATAAGGGGTTCGAAAAAGAAAATAAAAAATCCCATGATCTTTCTCATCAATCCGGCAAGGACCATCATATACGCAACAGTTCTTAAACCTGTTCCCTTCCATAACGATCTTACCTGTACATGGATCTCGGACCTGTTAACCCTCAATAGCAGATCTCCCCTGGCAGATCCGCTAACCTGGTACTGGTTTATGAGGAAATTGAAAAGATCCTTCCTTATGGTATCGGGAGAAGCCCTTAAATTTTCGCTTTCCCGTGTAAAAACCTGTTCCTGTAATTTCATTTTCCGGTACAGGAACATCCCCCATATCCAAAAGATCATCCCAAGGACAAATCCGCTTAATACAATTGCTCCAGCAACCATGCGTGTCATATCTGATCCTCTATGAATGTTATCTTTCCAGGCCATAGTATTTCATTGATCCATCATCTATCATGATATTATTATAATAACGCTGGAAAGGGACTTGGCCATACAACAGAGGGAAGCAGGATGCCCATCTGATGGGGAGGGACCATGGAGCCGGTAAATTTATTCTATATCAAAGCAGGAGAAGGACACAGATCGGCAGCCGAAGCCATTGGGGAAGCCTTTGAGGCAAGAGATATCCCCCACATTCTTCTTGACATGGGAGCCCTGGCAAACTCTCTTTTCAGGTATAATCCCCCAAAGACCACCAGCCCCTTAAGCCGTCAGGCTTTCAAGATACTTAAAGGCATCCAGAATGTTACCGACCAGGACCCCTCCTCGAAGACACTGTTAAGATTCCTTGCAGAATTCGATCCAGCCATGGTTGCCGGGGTGGAAAGCTATATTAGGGATAATTCCTCGAATACATCCATCTGCACCCATTTCTTCCCTGCCTATGTAATGTCTGAGTTCAGGAAAAAAGGCCTGTATCGGGGGCAGATCTACATGGTTGTGACAGACTATGGTTTCCATAAAGGATGGTTCAACCAGGAAGTGGATAAATATTTCGTTGCCAGTGACAGGGTGAAACAGAACCTTATTGGCCTCGGGATAGAGCTCGAAGATTTGGTCATTTCAGGGATCCCTGTGAGGAGAAAATTCCGCGAAGTTGAGAATCGTGAGGATCTCTTCTGGAAAAATAACCTCGACAAAACCATTTTCACCCTCCTTATTCTCACAAACTCCATATCCGACAGCATGGTTCTCAGGGTGCTTGACAAGATCTACATGACGGACCTGGAGATGAACCTGATCGTAGTTACAGGGAATAACCAGGAACTCCTTCACCGCCTTAGCCATTACAAATCCAATGAGAGGATCAATTTTCACAGATACGGTTTTATAGATAATCTCCATGAGATCATGGGCATATCTGATCTTGTCCTCACCAAACCCGGAAGCCTTACGGTCAGCGAAGCCTTTACCATAGGAACCCCCCTTCTGATGTTCAGGTCCCTGCAATACCAGGAAACCTATAACGCCGATCATGTGGAAGAAAAAGGTTCCGGTATTATGGCTGATTCTGAAATCGAGATACTTGAGATGATCAGAAAACTGTACTTAAGTCCCCAGATACTGGAAACCATGAGATCAAATGCCAAAAAGGCAGCTCTCCCCTTTGCCGCGGAGACAATTGTGGAGACCATCATCGGAGAAGAGGGGAAATGAAACTTTTCCCATGAGACGGGAACTTCCAGATCCCCCGAAACAAGGGAATATAACCCTTGATCCTCCCTTCACTTTTTCAGTCAACTTCCTCTTGACAAAATTGTTACTTATTATATATACCTTTGGGGAGTAATAGTATTTTTGCTCCTTTAACTTCGGGGCCAGTAAATGACCGTTGAGGAGGAAGGAATATATGGCTAAAAAGATCCTGATAATCGGTGGCGTGGCATGCGGCGGAAAAACAGCAGCCAGGTTAATGCGAGTTGATCCAGAAGCTGATGTGACTGTCCTTGAAAAAGGAGAGTTCCTCAGCTATGCGGGCTGTGGCCTTCCCTATTACGTGGGAGGAGTTGTTTCTGACTATAAGGAACTCATGTCCACTCCCATAGGGGTAATCCGGGACGCTGCTTTCTTCAGGAAAGTCAAGCACGTGGATGTAAAGACCCGCCACATGGCAACAAAGATCGACAGGAGAAGCAAGGTCGTTACAGCATTGGACCTTGAAAGTGGGGAGGAAAAACAGTTTCCCTACGACAAACTTGTGATAGCAACCGGTGCATCTCCCATGAAACCCCCGATCCCTGGCATCGATCTCGCGAACGTCTTCACTTTGTGGACCATGCCCGATGCGTTGGGTATGAGGGCAGCTATAGACAGCGGCAAAGTAAAGAAAGCTGTCATTGTTGGTGCCGGCCTGATAGGGATGGAAGTGGTCGAAGCCCTCTGCGAACAGGGGCTTGACGTATCTGTGGTGGATATGCTTACCCAGCCCCTTCCAGCACTTATAGACCATGAGTTCGGCAACCACATTCTAAAGGTCCTTAAAAACCGGGATATCGGTTTCTTCGGAGGGGAGAAGGTTCTGGAGTTCCTGGGTGATAATGCCCAGGTAAGGGGAGTTAAAACAGACAAAAGGGAGCTCGAGGCGGACATGGTCCTCATGGCGATTGGCGTCAGGCCCAATACCGCCCTGGCAAGGGAAGCCGGCCTTGAGATCGGTGATTTCGGAGCCATAATTGTGGATGAATATATGAGGACCAGTGACCCCGACATCTTTGCTGGAGGAGACTGCTGTATAGGCAGGAACCTGGTAACTGGCAAACCCGCCTGGCAGCCCATGGGATCGACAGCGAACCGGGAGGGAAGGGTCATTGCTGACAATATCGCAGGCAGGAACGTAACTTTCAAGGGAGTTCAGGGAACAGCCATAATGAAGCTTTTTGATTACACCGTAGGCAAAACCGGTATCACCCAGGAGCAGGCCAGGCAGAATGGAATGGAAGCCGAGTCGATCCTTGTTGTTGACCCCGATAAACCCCACTTCATGCCACAGGGGGGGGTCATCGTGATAAAACTTGTGGCGGAAAAGAAGACCAGGAGGGTGATCGGGGCGCAGCTGTTCGGGACAGGAAAAGTAGATAAGAGACTTGATGTCCTCGTAGGCGCAGTAAGTGGAGGGTTGACCATTGAAGACCTGGCAGACCTGGATATAGCCTATGCCCCTCCCTTTACGACAGCCCTTGATCCGGTCACTCATGCGGCGAACTCTCTGAGAAACAAGATGGATGGGCTCATGAGATCCTACTCCCCTTCTGAATTGATAGAAAAGTTTGAAAAGGGCGATGATCCCCTTCTTGTGGACTTGAGAACTCCTGATGAGATCGAAAACCAGGGAGACCTACCCTTCGAGACCATCAACATACCCCTTGGCCAGTTCTGGGAGAAGGCACCGACACTTCCCAGGGACAGGGAGATCATAACGTATTGTAAAATATCTGTAAGGGGATGGGATGCCCATTCCATTCTCAAACGGCTTGGTTACAATAACATAGCGGTCCTTGAGGGAGGCATTGTGGGCTGGCCCTTTGAGAAAAAATAGATCGACTCTGACATGCCCGAACCTTCTTTGCCCTTACGGCGCAGGAAGTTGCGGCAAAAAGATGCATATTGTATAATGCGATCGATCACAGGTTGCATTTTTCAAGTCAAAAAACTTTCTTTAGGAGGTCAATATAATGGCTGCAAAGGTCGATAAGGATACTTGTGTTGGTTGCGAAAGCTGTGTAGGAACCTGCCCTGTAGAGGCAATCTCCATGGTGGACGGCAAGGCCGAAGTTGACGAAGGCAAATGCGTTGATTGCGGAGCCTGCGTTTCCGTCTGCCCCGTAGAGGCCATTTCCCTCTAACTCACCAAATTGAATTGATCATGAAAGCCCGGAGCGGAAGCTCCGGGCTTTTTCTTTTATACTTCCCTCACAGGGCCTTACATGCGAAGCAGATCCCCCGGATGATCTGAAAACAAAAAATGCCTGAGGTCATGCAACCTCAGGCGGTGTTATTACTATTAAGCCGGGGCCCTGTTAAGGGGGTAACAGGGTCCTTTTGTTCTAAGGAGTGTCAGAGGCCGGGGAAGCAGCCTCAAGTAGAGATCGGATCTCAGGCTTCCTGGACCCAGGGTAATAAGAGGCATCGCCAGAGAGGAAGCATGTCACGGAATGTTTGGGGAATTTGGTCAGAAGGGGAAATGTTCCATCTTCTGACAATACTCTCTTATCCCTGTCTGTAAGTCCAACTTCTGTTGCTTGGGGGGAAAACCCTACCGCCCGGAAGCAAAAGCGGCAGGACAAAATATAAAGACATAAATGTACAGAAAATCTCTCCAGGTGCCGAACGGTCGGATCTTACCCTCACACCGTAATTATATCAAAGTGTATCGTTGTCCAGATGGAATCTTGGCGTATTGGCAGGAAGATCAATGGTGTTGAGAATATAGGGAATGGATGATCCGTGAAGAAAGTGTGAAAAAGGGAGAAGTTCCGAAAAAAGGACTGAGGGAAGAGGTTATTGCCATCAAGGCGGAAAAGGGGGAAATTCTGCTCCAGGAGGCAGATAGTATACTTCTTCCGGGGAGTGAAGTATCGTCTTTTCAGGTAATAACCTCTAATTAACCTCAAGTCCTATTCTTGAAGGGGGAAACCTTCATCTCAAAGGCACGAAAGGTACCATAATGAGCATATAATATACGTTATACTTTATATTGTATATTGTCAATAGTGGTTCTTATTCGATTGTAAAGGTTCTGTTAAAAACCTTCAAAATGTAACTTGTATGCAGGTTGGATTCAAGATGAGTTCAAATCGTTTTTGGTATTTTACACCATTTGACCTGGAAGTCAACTCCTATTTCAGAAACTTTTTCGTTTTTGTAGATTTTGGTCCAACCATTATTTCCTAAAGATATCCCCAGGGCCGGTCAAATACGACAGGAACATCCCTGTTCAAAAAGGGAGGAAGGCGTTATCCTCCTATGTCCATCCTATATCGCTGATCTCAGGATCCCCGGGTTTGAGGTTCCCTGAGATAGACCTCATCAGTTTACTGATACTTTCAGTTCCCTCGGAATGGACTATCGGAACCTGCCAGGAAAAGGAATTGTTCCGGGAGGTGCAAAACATCACACCATTTTCCTGAAGAAGGGGTTGCAGGCTCCGACAGTCCAGTGGTCATTGCCATAAAAATACTATCTGAGACAGGGAAGCACTTTGGGAGTATTTTCGTTAAGGGTCAAATCATCCCTGATGATCTTGTGGTCATTCTTCCTTGTGTTGGTTTTTCTCGTTCTCTTTGTCATTTGGAACTCCTCCTTTAGAAAGTAAATAGATCTATACAACTGATTCTTTTTTCAATCTAATAACGCCACCAGTGAGGAACTATTTCACTTTTGACGGATTCTCCTTCTTCAAAAGGACCCGGCTTCGAACCCGAGAAACACGGAGAATACCTGAAACCTACTACAGGAAGATCCAGGTCGAAAACCTCCCCACCCTGGGGCCAGAAAAACCTTCCTTCATCCATGATGATCTCCTCCTCTCTTTCGCCCGGATAGATAAAAAAAAGCCGGGTACCCTTTTGCGGGTACCCGGCCTGAGTTTTTACTGGTCAAGCAGCTTATGCGCCGACCACCTCAGGTGAGTCCCCGCCCATGCTAAACCAGAAATAAAAATAGTAGCTCCTTTTAATGGAACTGTTATTCTTCACGGGAACACACCTCTCTTTCGGCAAATCGTGTAAATATTCTGAATTTAATGCGTCATACTTTATACTGCTTCAGGGTATTTGTCAAGCTTTTTTCTTCCATTTTCACAAAGCCGCAATGGACAAAAGCTGATACCAGGAAAACCTGCAATAACAGGTATTCATTGATCACCAGCATTTGTATACTAATTTTATCTGAATATTTGATTTGACAATTTTGAAAGATTAGTCAATTATAAACATTCGGGGGGAATAGCTTTTCATACAAGTGCGCGGGGGAGAGTCTATGCACATCACCTGGTCATCAGGAGTTATAACATATTCATCCAGTGATTTCGCAAGAATTCAGGGAATCCATAAACTTCCCTCCCTCAGAACGCGCGGTTTTTCCTACAGACCCTCCTGGCAAAGGATCTGCCCTCTGCCCAGAGGTTGCAGAAAACGCCCTCCTGCTCTTCACTATCCCCTTTGATCCCATAACCAGACTATCCTGTTTTACAAAGAACCGCCCATATTGAAAGGAGGTCAATCCATGGACAGCAAAAAGGTTGATGTTGCTGTCATAGGTGGTGGTGTTCATGGTTGTTCCACTGCCTATCACCTTGCCCAAAAGGGATTCAGGACAGCCCTGTTCGAGAGAGACTATATTTCATCCGGTTCCAGCGGCAGATCTGCAGCGGGGCTGAGATACCAGTTCGGGACCGAAGTGAATATACTGCTCGCCCAGTACAACATGAAATGCCTCAAGACCCTGGGTGAGGACCTTAATTACCCCGGTGATCTGGAGTATGATCCTGCCGGGTACCTCTGGATCGCCTACTCTGAGACACAGCTTGAGCAACTCGAAAAGAACGTCAGACTCCAGAATGAATTGGGAACCACGGGATCCCGTGTCCTGAACGTCAGGGAGATCCAGGAAGTGGCACCCTTCCTCAATACCGACGGAATGCTGGGTGCGAGTTTCAACCAGGAGGACGGACATATCAATCCTCATACCCTCTGCTTCGCATATGCAGATGCTGCAAAAGCTCTCGGCGTAGAGATCCACAAGAAGACTTCAGTAACAGGGATCATCACAAAAAACGGCCGTGTTGCCGGGATCCATACCGACAAGGGCGACTGGGAGGCCGATGCCGTGGTATGCTGCGCAGGCGCCTGGTCTGTAGAGGTTGGTCGCTGGCTTGACCTTGAAATACCAATAACTCCGGAACGCCACCAGATAATGATCACAGAACCGGTGGAGCGGATGAAACACCCCATGACCCTGTGCCTTGACGACGGAAGCTATTGGAAACAGTGTCCCAATGGGACATTTATGCTTGGAGTGGGTAAAGAAGAGGTGAAGGACACGTCTTATTACGCCAGTTGGGATTATCTGGACTCGGCTACAGAGAGGATCCTGCCCAAGATGCCCATTCTTTCAGGCATCAGGGTAGTAAGGCAATGGACCGGGCCTTACGCAAACACCCCTGATTTCCAGGCAATAGTGGGACCGACTCCGGCGGAAGGCTTCTACATCGATTGCGGATGGAGCGGCCACGGTCTACAGTTCGCCCCTTCGGTGGGCCGGATCATGGCGGAATTCGTTAATGGAGAGAAACCTTTCATTGATGTATCCATGTTCAGGTACAGCCGATTCGAAGAAGGGGAACTCTTCTTCGAGCCAGCCTGTATTTAGGAGGTGTACGACATGACAAGGAAAATGATCAAGGATCACCCCATCCTGAACTTCGAACACGAAAAGAAAAAAGTCGTGAAGTTCACCTTTGACGGCCGGGAAATGGAAGGATTTGAGGGAGAGCCCATTGCAGCAGCCCTTCACTCCAACGGGGTACAGGTTTACAGGATAACCCCGAAACATGAAAGGACAAGGGGATTTTTCTGTGCCATCGGAAAATGCTCTTCCTGCTTCATGATCGTGGATGGAGTTCCCAATGTGAGGACCTGCGTAACAGCCCTCGAGGCCGGAATGAAAGTGGAGACCCAGACAGGTATGGGGATCCTCAAACCGGAAAAGTAAGAGGAGGGTTGAAGCATGAAAACTACAGAAATACTTGTTGTTGGGGGAGGCCCTGCCGGCCTTTCCGCAGCGATCGAAGCAGCATCCCTTGGATGTGACGTAGTCCTGATGGACAGTGACCTCAAACTTGGAGGACAGCTCATCAAGCAGACCCATAAATTTTTCGGCTCCAGGGAAGAATTTGCAGGAACAAGAGGTTTTGAGATAGGAAATCTCCTTTTTGATGAAGTGGAAAAATACAAGAAGGAAGGCAAGCTCGAGATCTTTTCCAACACCACCGTTACAGGGTATTACAAGGAAGACGGCATAGTGAGCTATACCATAGGAGAAGAAACTTATGACCTTATCAAACCCCAAAGGATCGTTATGGCCACAGGTGCCCAGGAAAAACGCATCGCCTTTCCCAATAACGACCTTCCTGGAGTGTACGGCGCAGGTGCAGTCCAGACCCTGATGAACGTCTATGGCGTAGCGCCCGGAGAGAAGGTACTCATGATCGGTGCCGGCAACATAGGACTTATTGTGAGTTATCAGCTCATGCAGGCCGGCGTGAAGGTCGCCGGGATCGTGGAAGCCATGCCCAGAATAGGAGGCTATTGGGTCCACGCAGCAAAGATCAGACGTCTGGGTGTACCCATCTACCTTCAGCATACTATCACTGAGGCCCTTGGAGATAAGGTTATTGAAGGAGCGGTGATCCAGGAGATAGACAACACTTTCAAGCTGGTGGGTGAACCGATGAAAATCGATTGTGACACCATATGCATGGCCATCGGCCTGACCCCGACCTGCGAACTCCTCTGGTCCGCGGGCTGTGAGATGAAATTCGTTCCCCAGCTATGTGGTTATGTGGCTCGAAGAGACGCCATGATGCGCACATCCCATCCGGATATCTGGGTAGCAGGTGACGCTGCAGGCATCGAAGAAGCCAGTGCCGCCATGGTGGAAGGACGTATTGCAGGCCTTGCGGCGGCGGCTTCTCTCAAACCCGAGGGATGCCAGATGCTGAAGGAAAAGTCCACGGACTACCTTAAAAGACTTGAAAACCTCAGGGCCGGCGAAACAGGTGCAAAGATCAGATGCGGCCTTGAACAGGTCTGCTGCGAATGCTGGGGGTAGAGAATGATGAATGACAATGAAAAACTTTTCAACAGCGGAATACTGACAGAAGAAAAACAGGAAGCTGTTCTTCCCCCCATGGATCTTTGGGAAAAGAAGAAAAACGGCCTTGTGGTGATCGAATGTCCTCAGCAGATCCCCTGCAACCCCTGCCATGACAGTTGCCCCACAGGTGCGATCATGGCCTTCGAGAATATCATCGATATCCCCAGGATCGACTATGAAAAGTGCACAGGCTGCGGGAGATGTGTGGCAAGATGCCCTGGACTGGCGTGCTTCGTTGTTGACCTTACTTGGGGAGAAGAGAATGAAGCACTGATGAAGCTTCCTCATGAAATGCTTCCACTCCCCCGGGCAGGGGATGAAGTAGCCTGCCTTAACAGGATGGGAGAGGAAGTTCATAGAGGTAAGGTTATCAATGTAACTGAACCCTGGAAGGACTGCACCCGGGTAGTCCATGTATCTGTCCCGAAGGACATGATCATGAAGATCCGGGCCGTAAAGGTGGTGTAATCCTATGACCGATAAAGAACGGGACAACGTGGTATGCAGGTGCGAGGAGGTTACCCTTGGAGAGATCCAGGACTGGATAGACAGGGGATACGACACTTTCGAGGAACTTAAGAGGGTCCTCAGGGTAGGCATGGGGCCATGCCAGGGCCGAGGATGCCGCGACATTATCCTGCGGGAGATCGCCAAAAGGACCGGAAAGAAGTTCGACGAGATCGACCCTGGTACGGTAAGACCCCCCACAAAGCCTATCAAGTTGGGGATCATCGGGGGCAGGGAGAAAAAGTAAGCTCTTCTCCAACAACAATAACATAGAGTTGAAAAATCTCACAAAGCCCGGCCACCAGGCCGGGCTTTTCCTCTTTCCCCTGATCATAAAATCGCAGAATTTAGGCTAATTGTTTATCTCCCGCTCTATCAGCAGCTTTTCAAGGGCATGAAGCCTGTCAAGTACCTGGTCCTTCTTCCGTTTTCCTATCTCCACCAGAAGGGCAT
>JAFGMB010000096.1 GCA_016927765.1 Synergistales bacterium | reverse complement strand
GTAAAATCTTCCTGTGAACACCTGAATGAGCATCTCCCTTATGAAAATGCAGGAGCCATGTTACTTATAGAAGTGGACGGGAACAAGATGAGTTCAGTAGAGGCTGATGCCGACACTATTGGAGAGTTGTGTCTTAGTAATGGTGCCCTGGAAGTATATGTGGCAGATAACTATACTACTAGGGAAAGGATTTGGAGTGTGAGAAGGAATATGGATGAGGCGTTAAGAGTTCTCAGCCCTGTTCAGACCGATGAAGATACTGTCGTTCCTGTAAGTCAGATCCCGGCCTTTGTTGAAGGTGTGGAAAAGATTTCGGCGAAACATGATATTCTTATTCCCACTTTTGGCCATGCGGGAGATGGGAATCTGCATCCCACTCTTTTGAAGAACCCTAACTTTACCATGGATAAATGGTGTGAAATTGAAGAAAAAGCACTGAGAGATATCTATCAACTTTGTCGCCAATTGGGAGGGAAAATAACAGGAGAACATGGCATCGGATGCAAAAGGAAGCCCTTCCTGGACATTGTTACAAGTGAAGCGGAAATAGACATGATGAGAAAGATCAAGAAAGCCCTTGACCCGAATAACATCATGAATCCCGGGAAGATCTTCGATATTGATTAAGCCAATAGGGTTCTCTTGAATGCAGGTGATGAAAAAAGGGCCTTGGATCAATGATCCATGGCCCTTTCCAATCCTGATAGCAACCTTCAAAGACATCCATCTGGTTTATTTCTACAGGATGAATCTGCCATAACATAATAGCCAGGAAAGTTATCTCTCACCAAGAACCTTTTCCATCATCAGGCATTCCATTTTTGCCCCTGACGGGAGAGAATGGGTCCCTTCATCAATAATTTCGTAGCCATTTCTGAGATAGAAACCACCGGCGTTGAGGGAGGAATCAAGAGAAACCTTTTTGCACCCTTTCCTTCGGGCAATTTCTTCAAGCCTGGTGAGTATAAGCCTGCCTGTCCCTTTACCGGAGAAAGATGCGTGAACGTAAACTGCCCCGATAATGCAACGGGAAGGTACAAATATCCCAAATCCCACGAGGGCCTTCCCTTTCAGGGCTACCACTCCCACGGCCCCATCTGTTTTCATCCTTGAACGGAGATCCTCAACCCTTTCTATCGTTACCCCTGAGGACCATTCATGGAGGATCTCTTCAGGGTAGAAGAGCCTTGCCTTTCCTTCATGGACCGCACTGTAATGAACCTGGAGCATCTCTTCAGCCATATCAGGGCTGGCAGTTATTATCCTGACATCTTTCAAAGCATGACCTCCTTAAGACAGGCTCTCCGATCAGATTTCCAGTTATGATGATCATGAGCAGAATTTCATGGATTGGGTGTATCCTGGACCGTTTCCACATTCTTGGAACCGGATTAATTTTAGTATATATTTCACTGCCCTGTTTTTGCCTTTGAATTTTTTTTCAAGAACATATTAATTTCTGATCTTCCCATAAGGATCGAGAATATGAAGGTAAAAGAACAGCTCAGGTAAGGGTCTTGGTTCCAAGAGGAACCTTGACAGGGTTATCGGACAGGTGTGACAATTGACAAGGGTAAAGATATAGTCATGTCATGGATACAAAAGCGATCACTTGATCCGTTCACTCTCCTCGAGAACAGTTTGTCAGAGTATTTGCCGGAAATTTTATTCAGTTGGAATGTTTGACCATGTATTTGACTCACCCGGGAGGTGAGGATTTGCTCAGGATCGTAACACTGGTCGAAAATACAGCTGGTGAGCACCACGCACTCATTAATGAACACGGCATTTCTTTCTACATTGAAAAGGATGGCCACAAGATCCTCTTCGATACGGGCCAATCTGATGCATTCCTTAAAAATGCGGCACAGATGAGAATAGACCTTTCCGATCTGGAAATTGTAGTGCTGAGCCACGGTCATTATGACCATTCAGGTGGTTTCCGGCACCTTATCAGCCTGACGGGTAGTTTTCAAATGAAAGTTGGAGAAGGTTTTTTCAACGATAAATACGCCCTCCGCAAGAATGCCTATGATTTTCTCGGGAACAATTTTGATGAATCTTTTCTCCAGACCTCCAGGGTCCCTTACTCCTTTGTGACCCGGGGATTGGAAGAACTCCTTCCGGGTATTTTTATCCTCTCAGGTTTTCCACGAATTCACAAAGATGAAAAGGTCAACCCCAGGTTTTTCCTGCTTAAAGAGGGCAGGTTCGTGCATGACCGTTTTGATGACGAGATCCTGCTTGCCCTTGATAGCCCGGGAGGGTTAATAGTCCTGCTCGGTTGTTCCCACCCGGGGATGAAGAACATGATGGATGCTGTAAAACAGCGCCTTGGGCGTCCCATTCACGCTGTACTGGGGGGGACCCATCTCGTGGAATCAAAGGGGGAAGGACTTGAAAGGTCACTGGAATATCTTAATGATCCGGAAATCGGCATCATAGGAGTGTCTCATTGTACAGGGGAGGAGGCGATGTCGCGTCTTAAAGAGAAAAATCCACGGTATTCCCATAATATGACCGGAAGTTCACTGTATTTTGACTAGATCTTTTCGACCTTGTGGGGCAGATCATTGTATGTATGTTCCACAAGTGTCAAATCAGAAAAAGGGGGTAATAAGATGAGGGTGTTGAAAAATATTTTCCTGGTTTTGCTTGTGGCTGTCTTAGCAATAGGGGTGTTCGTGCCTTACCAGGTGGAAGGCGCAGATGCTCCCAAGAAGATAGTATGGAAATCTTCGGGCCATGGACCGGCTTCAGATCCATCCCAGATCTTCCATGATGAATGCTGCAAGGCCATAACAAAGGCTTCTGGCGGAAGACTGGAGGTAAAACCCTTTGTTGGAGGTTCCATCGTTCCGGCATACAAGGAACTTGACGCAGTTCATGAAGGGGTACTGCAGATGTGCTACACCTGCCCCATGTACAATCTTGATAAATGGCCGGCGGCAGGTCTTATAAGTTCCCGACCGGGTGCCCTGGCAGGTGAGGCCCTGCGTACCTGGTTCAACTATGGCGGTGGTGCGGACCTGATGAATAAAATGATGGGTGATTACAATACCCTGACTTTTCCGGGGGCCCTTTCACCACTTCCCGAAGAGGTTTTCTTCCACTCAAAGAAAAAGCTTGAAACCCTGGACGACCTGAAAGCCCTTAAGGCCCGCTGCATGGGTGATGGTGGAGAGATCCTCAAGAGAATGGGTGCCGCTACTGTCATAATTCCTGGAGGAGAGCTCTATGAGGCCATGAAGAGGGGGACCATCGATGCCTTTGAATATTCCACCCTCGCATCCAACTGGAATATGCATTTCAACGAAGTTGCACAATTTGTCTACATTTCTCCGACCCGTGCACCAAGTGATCCCCAGGTATTCTTCGTGAACAAGGAAGCCTGGGAAGCTCTTCCCGATGATCTGAAGCTTCTTGTTCAGACAACGGTGGACCGGTTCACACAGGCCCAACATGAATATCTGGTCTATGAATCCATAAAGGCAGTGGATAAATTCAGGGAAGCCGGATGCGAAGTGCTCAAGGTCCCTGCGGAGATCGAGGTAGCCCTTCTTGCCGAGGCCGATAAATTCTACGAGGAAAAATCAGCAAAAGAGGATCCCATCTTTGCCGAGATCTATAACTCCATGAAAACATACGGAGAGGCCTACAGGTCCGTGAAATAACCGCGGAAGCGACCTGGCTCAAGGAGAAAAGGCATGTCTGGTTTAAAACGCACGGTCACAATAATTGATTCCATAAGCGAATTTTCAGGTTCTGTAGGGAAATGGTTCGCCCTTCTCCTTGTGCTTGCAGGGACTTACGAAACCGTTGCCCGACACTTTTTCAATTCGCCCACTATCTGGGCATACGATACCCTGTGCATGTCCGGAGGCGCCCTTTATCTTCTTGGCGCCTCCTACGACTACCTTCATGATTCCCATACGCGGGTCGATCTTTTTTTCAACATGCTTTCCCCCCGTAAAAAGGCTGCCATGAACGTGATATGTTCACTTCTGTTCTTCTTCCCGCTCATGGTGATCATGTTCAAGCTCGCTTTCACATGGGCTGTTCGGGCATGGAGAATTCATGAGGTGTTCTTCAACAGCTTCTGGTATCCTCCGGCAGGACCCTACCGCACAATTTTCGCCATCGGTCTTTTCCTGCTGATCCTTCAGGGGATAGCCAACTTTATTCGTGATCTCTACTTTATGGTAAGGGGTGAGCCCCTTGATTGAACTTAGCGCTGAAGTTGTCACTATCTTAATGCTGGGTGGAGTGCTTACCCTTGTCATGACGGGATTTCCCATAGCCTTTGTCATTGGCAGCGTAGCTTTCTTTGTAGGCCTTCTGGTGTTCGGACCAACTACGACATTTCACATCCTCTACTCAAGATTCTATGATCTGTCACTTAACTACCCTTACCTTGCAGTACCCCTTTTTACCTTCATGGGGGTCATACTGCAACATTCGGGTGTTACGAAAGACCTCTATGAATGCCTTTACGAAGCCCTCGGAAGACTTCGCGGAGGATTGGCCGTGGTTACCATCCTCTTTGGTACCATCCTGGCAGCCTGTCTAGGGGTCATAGCGGCATCGGTGACCATCCTTACCCTGATAGCCCTGTCTCCAATGGTGACCCGGGGGTATGACAAGTCCCTAGCTTCGGGATCGATAGTTGCAGCAGGTACCCTGGGTATTCTTATCCCTCCGAGCATCATGCTTGTGGTATACGCACCACAGGCTGGTCTTTCCATTGGTCAGATGTTCATGGGTGCTGTTTTCCCCGGACTTCTCCTTTCAGCTTTCTACATTACCTACGTGGTAATAAGATGTGCCATGGATCCAACAGCTGGACCAGCCATCCCGCCGGAACAGATCACGCCCTTCAATATGAAGAAACTGATCAGGCTTCTCATTTCCCTCGTACCGCCTCTTCTCCTTATAATAGCGGTTCTGGGTACTATCTTTGCTGGAATTGCGCCACCTACTGAAGCCGCGGCAATTGGTTGTTCCGCTGCGATCCTTCTGGCTATAGCCTACAGGAAATTTTCATGGGATCTGATCAGGGAGGCCTCTCTCCAGACCATGAGGGTAAGCGCCTTTGTCGTTCTTATCGCTGCCTTATGCTATGCCTTTGTGGGTATCTTCATGAGCGCAGGGGCAGGGGACGTGGTGGCGAACTTTATCCTTTCGGTCCCAGGCGGTAAATGGATGTCCTTTTTTGTGATCATGGCGATCGTTTTCATGTTGGGGATGTTCATCGAATGGATAGGTATCGTCTTCATCGTGGTGCCCATCTTCTCTCCCATCATCGTGGCCCTGGGTTTCGATCCTCTCTGGGCGGGGATGATGGTCTGCATCAACCTTCAGATGGCCTTCCAGACCCCTCCCATGGCAATGTCCATATTCGTTCTGAAGGGGACTGCGCCACCGGAGCTGGGAGTCACTATCGGGGATATCATTAAGGGAGTAATTCCCTTCGTGATCATCATAATGATCGTACTTACTCTCTGTTCCTTCTTCCCGGGGATCATCACCTGGTTACCTGCAAAGATGATAGGTACCTTTTAAAGGTATCTCTTTAATCCCAAAAACCTGAAAGAAAGAAAAGCCCCCTCTCATTAAATGGAAGGGGGTTTTTATTATGATTTAGTATTCTCCGCGAAAAAGAAGAATCATTTCAATTAAATTACAAGTAGGTAATGCAACTACGTTTCAGGATACATTTCATGCCATTTTGTTACGAGATCGGAAAAGGGGTGTAGTTTACTCTGTTCTTCCAGGATCTTAAATGTGTAGTCAAGATGAGATTCGGCTGCTTTTACTGCATTCGAGGTATCCTGTTCTATTATTGCCTTCACGAGATCCCTGTGTTGTTGGAGAATTGCGGCGGTCCTTTCTGGTTCATTGGAGTCAAGGAGCTGTATTCGCATAGAAATAATTGATTTTTCCAGAAGTTCAGTTAGATTTTCGTAGATCCTAGCAAGTATCATATTGTGGGTTGATTGAAAGATAGTATTATGGAGAACAGTATTCCAATAGGCTCCCTGTGCTGCTTCATCGGTACTGTGTTCTGCAAATACTTTTTCAAGTTGATCCAGGCATCCATTAAGTTTTTGAATATCTTCATCGGTTCTCCTCAGAGCAGCAAGTAGAGCAGCACGTCCTTCGATAAGCTGCCTTATTTCCATTACTTGCCCAAGTGTTTCGATCGGCCACAATGTTGCAAGGCCTATTTTAG
>JAFGMB010000095.1 GCA_016927765.1 Synergistales bacterium | reverse complement strand
TAAAGTGCGGCATTGATATTGAACCCGGGAAAGCCCTGGGGGTCCTTCAGAAAGGGCTTGTAAGAGAATAGGGACGACACTTTCAGGGCCTGTCCTTGGCAATAAGGAAGGGAAGGGGGTTTCCAACCATATGAAGATAGAGAATGAACCCCGTGTATGGACCAGGGAAGAACTTCTCGCCAGGGCGTCTTCGGGCGAGAACGGAAGGAACGACGAAAAAGGGATATTCATATCCTTTCTCGGACATTTTCGGCACGGAAGTATCAACGTAGTGGAACTTAAAAAAGGTATTCCAGGACATTGTCACGTGGATCATGACGAAATCATCCAGGTGCTCGAGGGGGAAGGAACGGCCTGTGTCAACGGTGAGGAAAAGTATCTCAGGCCGGGAGACCTGCTTTTCTGTCCGGGTGGATCATATCATTCCATCCATTTCCCTGTGAAACTTCTTTCCATATATCTACCCACTTTTGATCCTCAAAATCCGGATAGGGTTTTTGAACAGTAAATAGTTCCTGGCGGGGGAAGCTCTGGCTTCCCCCGTTTGATTCCGGAAGGCGGAGACAACCCTGAGAAAGGGGTTGTCTTCCATTATAAATCTCTGAAAGGTGCCCTTATCAGCAGGAAGGAGCAGGTAGATGAGCAGTATCCACAAGATGAAGGTCTACATGGAAAAGCCCTTTTCCTCCGTGTGCTGAAGCAATTTCAGTTACGGGGAGGAAGAGATGAGTTCCTTCCCTATGAGGGACAGCCGTGTGCTGGTAGGGGATCTGCTTGGAAAGATACGGGAAAAATACAGGGACAGGGTTGAGGTTAATATCTACGATCCCAGGTGTTACCTGTGGTTCTTTGATCTGGTCAGGTTCAATGTGAGGGCCACTGAGGTCGTTTGGGCACTGGACGGAAAGCTTCTGGCCAGGGGTGTGCCATCCTGGGAAGAACTGGATGGTCTCATAGATGCACGGATAGGACAATAGCTTCAGGAGGTGCCACATATGACGGATGAAAAGAAGATCTCCCTGAGAACAGCAGAAGAACAGGTGGCGAAGGTATGTCGTCGTCTTGCCCTTCTCCACCTGAGCTTTGCCAGGACCCTGGTAGAGGAATTAGGGGAAGAACGGGGGAAAGAACTTGTTCTTAAAGCTGTCAGGAATTATGGTATCCGGATAGGCAGGGCGGCAAAGGAAAAAGCTTTAGCCAGCGGACTGGATAACCGGCCGGAGAACTACATGGAGGATCTCCCCGAGTTCGGCATGCACAAAGGTGTGGCAGGGGTATGTAAAGAAGGAGAGAGAAGGACCATTGCGAGAGGATGTGTCATGGGGGAACTCTGGAGGGAAATAGGAGAGGAAGCCCTTGGGAGGCTTTACTGTTATGTGGATGTGGCCAAGTTCATGGGTTTCAATGAACATTTCAAGCTCATCCATACCGCATGTATGCCCGATGGGGACAGGGAGTGTGAATTTGCCTTGAGAGAGACCTCTGAAGAGGAAAGACAGGATTTCGCAGATCCCGGAAAAGACTGGCGTTACATTGACCGGTAGATCCTGGTCATCCCGGGCAGAAAAAGGGGGGCAGGCATAACCCCCTGCCCCCTGAGGAAAAGCAGAAGGGGGATCAGAAAAGGTCCCTTCCCTGCCTTCTTATCTCTTCCATTACATCCACTTTGTCCGAGATCTCTCCTTTTTCGTAGAGGTCGGTCCTGACCAGCTCGGCTGCTATTTCCATTCCAAGAAGCGAACATGACTGTCGGAAAGAAAAGATCAGCCCTTTAAAACAGCTTTCCTGGTCATCGCCGGCACTTGCCACGAGGACGGCTTTCTTTCCGTGAAGGTTCGCCCCGGCATCTTCTGATAAGAAAGGAAGCAATCTGTCCAGGACAGGTTTGATCTGAGCACTCCAGGAATACCAGTAAAGAGGTGTTACGAATACGATCAGATCCGCACTGATAAGGGATTCATGGATCTTCTGCATGTCATCATCGATAATGCAGGGTTTGCCCTTGCTCCAGCATTTCCTGCAGTCTATGCAGCCCCCCAGTTTCATTCCTGAAACATGGAATCTGTCGACTTCTACATCCACTGGTCTGGAAGCTATCAGCTGCTCCGCCATTATCTCGCTGTTGCCTTCCTTACGCGGGCTTCCGAAAATAAGGGTTATCTTCTTCATTTCTCCACCTCCCTGATGATGTCAAAGGTTCTGCATAATTCAAGGTCACCCTTCCTGATCTGCCGAAGGAATGTATCTGCATTGCTTAACAGAAGGGTGATATCTACCCCGGCGGTTAAAGGGGGATATTCTCCTAAAAGATGAATACCGGATTCGAGTAAACTGGCGGCACCCTTTAAATTATGGTTCCTGAAATGATAAAGCGCAACTGCAAGATGGAGGATGCCTTTGTACAGGTTTCTGAGTTCGTCCTCTCCGTGTCCCCATAGATATTCCATCAGATCATGGCATTCATAGTATTTCCCACTGTTAAAAAGAGCAATTCCTTCAAAAAAAAGCTCACTATCTGTCCTGTTCATGGCCCTCTCTCATAATGAATACAAACAAATATACTAAAAGTCTTGAAATAGACAAACAAAATAGTATAATGTTTGAATATAATCTTGTTGCGAGGTGTTTTCGTTGTTTAATTATAATGAACTTTTCTGGAAAGCTGAAATGAGGGATCTCATAAGGGGTTACGTGGAAGATGGAGAGACAGGACTGGTTACATGTCTTCTATGCGGAAAGATCTTTGAAAAAGGGGTCGTATACCCTGTAGAAGATAAGTTGTGCGACTCTTCAAGGGCCATGGAAGAACATATCCGCAGGGACCACAATTCTGTCTTTGAGAATCTTATTGGCATGGACAGGAAATTCACAGGTCTTTCTAAGGTTCAGAAAGACCTGTTGATGTGTCTTTTCAGAAACATGAGTGACGGGGAGATTTCCAGGAATATGGGTATCGAAAGGTCTACCGTGAGGAATCACCGTTTCAAGCTGAAGGAAAAACAGCGACAGGCCAGGATATTCCTTGCCATCATGGAGATACTTGAGTCTTCCAGGGACACGAAGGAAAGGACCCTGGAGATCCACAAGAACGCCAGGATGGTGGATGAAAGATACGCCATAACAGAAGAGGAAAAAAACAGGATCCTACGGAAATATTTCAGGGAAGGCAGGCTTGAGAGGTATCCTGTAAAGGCCAAGGACCAGGTGGTGATCCTACGGGAAGCGGTGAAACTTTTTGATCCCAGGAAGAGCTATGCAGAAAAAGAAGTGAACACCCTACTGGAAGGGCTGTTCGGCGATTACGCGATCCTTCGCAGGAATCTTGTAGAATACGGATTCATGACCCGCAAACCTGATGGAAGCGCATATCGGGTGATCCTTTAGATACAAGGGGCGGCCTTAATGCCGCCCCTTCAGTCCTGGTCCAGCACTTTTCCCATCTCCCAGGCATCACCCGCAGGTTGCCCATGACGGTGGTAATAGTGTTTCAGTTTCCTCACTTTTTGGAACCCGAATTTTTCATAAAGAGAAAGGGCACTCCGGTTGTTCGTCTCGACCTGGAGAAGGGCATCCTGACAGGAGTTCTTCCGTCCTATCCACAGCATCACTTCCAGGAGATGTGACCCCAGGTGCATTCTTCTATAGGCGCTTTTTACAGCAAGGTTATCTATGTGAAGGGTGCCTCTCCTGATGGTAAGCACTCCATATCCTGCCATCTCTCCCCCGCAGAAAAGACCGAGGAAGAGCCCAACAGGCAGGATCTGCATGATGAATTCCCTTGACCAGGCATCAGGACCGAAGCAATCCCTTTCAAGAAGCAATATCTGTTCAAGATCTCCTGTTGTACACGGGCGAACCTCCACGGCCCGTCCGTCAGGCAGGGATATCATTCCGTTTTTCATGGAGTTCCTTCTTATTGTTGTTTACGATACACGTGCCTCTATCTTGCCATCTTTAAGGCAGGTGCGGATATTTTTTCTCCATTCGTCCCTTCTGATGGGGAAGTCCTCCCTGAAATGTACTCCCCGGCTTTCTTCCCTCAGGAGAGCTGATCTCCCTATGGCTATGGAAGTATCGATCAAACCCTTCATTTCAAGGGCCAGAAGAAGATCCTGCTTATTCCTGACCGCCAGGTCTTCCAGGGTAAGATCTATTTCCTCCAGTTGTTCAAGGGTTCTGATGATGGTCATGGCATTTCTCACGGGACCCAGCCCTTCCTGAACAATGGACCTGATCCTTTTCCTGATATAGCCTGTTTCAAGGGAGCCTTTTCCCCACGCTTCCATTAGGGCTGAGCTTACATGGGGAGGAAATTCTTCTGGGGATTTATCAACCTGCTCTCCCGCTGATCTTCCTGCAATGAGCCCGAAGATCACGATATTCGTCAGGGCGTTGCCTCCCACCCTGCTTGCACCGTCGACTCCTCCCGTGACTTCTCCACAGGCGTAGAGTCCCTTTATCCCGGTGAAGCAGGAAGTGTCTATCTCTATCCCCCCAGGCATGTAGTGCTGAAGGGGACTCACCTTTATCGGTCCGTATTCCCAGGGTTTTACATCCCTGGGATAGAAGGGCCGCATCTCTGAGAAGGGTTCTTTCTCCCACTCTTCTTCGGAAAGAGCTTCCAGGTGGAGGAGGGCCTGTCCTCTATTGTTTATATGCCTGGTGAGGAAAATGGAAGCCCTGTCCCGGGCGTAGTAATTTGCCTCCATGCCGTCCTTAAGTCCCCAGGAATGGATGGCATCAAGGAGAAATTCCTTTCCATCCAGGTCTGTAAGGGGTACGTGATCTATCAGGGCCAGGTCCAGCATCCAGTTGGTGAATCCCGGTTCATCCCAACCCAGGGGGTAGAACTGGACAAATTCCATGTCCCTCAGGCTCAAGCCGGCTCTCAGGGCCAGGCTGTACCCGTCACCGGTCATCCTGGTGGGGTTGTCGGTCCTTTCATAGACCTGTCCTGCCCCGCCAGTTGCGAGAATGACCGCGCCTGCTCCAAGTCCCAGGGTTTTGCCAGTGGTCCAGTTGACGCATTCCACGCCAGTGACTTTCCCATCATGTACCTCCAGGGAAGTGGCAACGCAGTTTTCCAGGAAGGTCACACCCATACCAAGGGCGATCCTGTAAAGCTCGTTAACCATGCCATATCCTGCCATAAAAGGATTCGGGGCCGTGCTTCTCACTGAAGCGTGACCATTTTCAGTGAGCCTCATGGTGACCCCCCAGGAAATGATCTCCTCGAGGGAGGTCTTTGCTTTTTCAGAAAAGACCTGTACCAGCTCAGGGTCATTCATGTAGCAACCAATTTCCATGGTCTTGCTGGCATGGAATTCAGGCTGGACCCTTCCGCAGCCAAGTGTAAAAATGCCTCCAGCGTAAGCGGTGCAGCTAGCCAGGCCTTTGGGCGTCTTGCTCACTACCGTAACATCCACTCCGGGCCTTCTTGCAGCTATGGCAGCCACGAGGCCGGCTCCTCCGGAACCTATTACAATTATTCTTTTTCGCAAAAGAAGCCCCCCCTTCTATCAGGTATGTTAGGATTGTATCACCTTATTTTAAAGAAAATCCGGAGGATATCTATGAATAAGATCCGTAAAGCTCTGTATTTTTTCTGCATGAAAGAACCCCTGCACCTTGTGGGCAGGGATGTTTTCAATAAATGCAGGGAATTGTATGACATGGAGGAATCAGACCTGGTAATAGATGGGTACCCGGTCCTTGAATACCGGGATAGTCGCGGAGACCTCTTCAGTTTCATGAGACAGAAGACCCTGGTGAGCTATGAATTTGATCGTTTTTTACCAGTCCTTCAAAAGCACTTTTCTGATTACACCATTGCAGGGGAAGTGAATTGGCATGCCGGAGACAATGCTCCGGACCGGGTACTCACGGTCCATTCCATAGGAGATGTGGAAACAGGCCATTTCAGCCCTGGGGCACCACAGGCCATGAGAAGCCTCCTGCTCTCGCTGGAAAAACACCGGAAAGCCTTTGGGCTTACTGATTTTAAGGTCACCACTGAAGCCACCCACTGGACGGGATCCATCAAAGGCGGGGATCCCTCGAAGATCCCCCTTTTCTCCGTACCCATGGTGGATATCGAGATAGGAAGCACCCGGCAGAGCTGGGAGAATGAAAGGGCCGTGGAGAGCCTTGCCAGGGCTTTAACTGAGGTATTCCGGAATGAAGGCCCCCTTTTCAATATTCTATGCGCCGGAGGCACTCATTTTGAAGATTCCTTTGCCCAGGCCGCCCTTGATCCCTATCATCCCTTTGGTGTCAGTCATATTCTCCCAAACCAGTGGATCGTCAGCGGAGGGTATGAAACAGGGGAGGGTATGAGGAAGATGAGGGAGTGTGTCCGATCCATCCCCGGAGGGGTAAAAGCTGTTTTCTACCATGAGGGACTCAAGGGCCCCTATCGTCAGACCTGTAGGGATCTTGGAGAGGAATTGGGCGTTCCGGTTTTCAAGCATAAAAAGCTCCGTAAACCGGAGGATCTCCCCATATGGAGTGAATAAAAGACCAGAAAGCATAAAGGAGAGGTAACTGGGTCCCAGTTACCTCTCCTTTATGCTTTCTCATGGAATAACAAAAAGGGACGGCCTCTTTGTTATTCCCACTTGAGGCCTATGTAATGGAATGGCTTGTGCCAGGGTTTCTTTCCCCCGGGAAGGGAGCTTCTAATAGATCCTTTTCCCCAGGGGGACTTCCCTTTCAGGTTGGAGTATCACCACCGCATCCTCTTCATTGTCAACCCCCAGGATGAGGACTTCGGAAGAGAAGCCCGCTATCCGTTTGGGAGGGAAGTTTACTACGCATATCACCTGTTTCCCCAAAAGGTCTTTGGGGGAATAGATATCTTTCAGCTGGGCACTGCTTTTCCTGACACCCATCTCCGGTCCCAGGTCGATCTGGATGATGAAGGCGGGTTTCCTGGCTTTCTCGTTCAGATCCACCTTTATTATCTTTCCTACCCGCATTTCCACTTTCGCAAAATCGGAATAGTCTATTTCCAAGTATCCATACCTCCTTGATCTATTCGAGTGTTCACAGGAAGAGCGGGGATTTTAAAGAAAGTGGTCTATCAGGTCCACCTGAAAGATCTTCAGGGTGTTTTCCCTCGCTCCCAGGATCCTCTCAATAGCTCTTTCATGAACCTTTATGCTTCGTGAAATGTCCTCAGCAAGGCCGGGATCTCCCATTCTTTGTGCCATGGTGGTACCAATGGATTCTCCCATAGCGGAACTCAGGTTAAGGATCACCACCGCGGAATCGTAAGGGCTTTCCACGTGGAATTCTCCTTCCTCGATGCCATCACTGATAATATCTGTCAGGACCGGTATTAGCAGGGCTATGGAGTGAGTCATCATCCTGTGGCGAAGGACTATATTCTCATCTCTGTAAAGGACCGTGATGAGTTCCCTGAAAAGATCCCTGTTCTGAACTTTCCAGAGGGCGATGGATCGGAAGAGTTTCCTGAATTTATCAATGGAGCCTCTTTGACTGGTCTGGATCTCGCGAATGATCCCGGACATGGCCGCAGAGAACATTCTTGATACCACTGAGTCGAGAAGATCTGTCTTGGACCTGAAATAATGGTAAAAGGTTCCCTTGGCGATATCGACCTCATCAATAATGTCCTGTATAGATGTTCTTTCGTATCCCCGGGAATAGAAAAACTCCTGGGCCACATGAAGGATCTGTTCTTTTCTGGATGGGGCATCCGGTTTGGTTTTAACCAAGCTAATTACCTCCTATCTTGACCGACCGTCGGTCTAATTGAAGCTTAATGCCCCATGTCCTGGATGTCAAGAAAGGAATTCCCCGGCCCCCCCGTTTTCGTTCATCTCCTGGAGACATACCTGCTGTAATAGATGTTTTCAATCGAGTAAAGGGCAAGGGCAGACCATATACAGATGAAGGTGACCAGTTGTGAAGTGTTCAGGGCTTCATGGTAAAGGAAAATCCCCAGGCAGAAAGTGATGGTGGGTGAAAAGTACTGAAGAAGGCCCACAGTGACAAGGCTAAGTCTTCTCGCCCCATACACGAAGGTGATGAGAGGCAGTGAAGTTGCCAGGCCCGTTCCTATAAGTATCATGGACAGGACCGGATCTCCAGGAGAAAAGGAGCTGACCCCTTCCCTGGTCCAGTACATTATGAAAAGCAGGGCCGGTATGGTCAATACAAGGGTTTCAATGAAAAGGCCCGGAATGGAATCCACTGTTGCGATCTTTCTTATCAGACCGTAGGTGGCAAAGGTAAGGGCGATTATGATCGAAGCAACAGGAAACTGGCCGTAGCCGACAACCTGGTACAGAACTCCTGCCATGGCCAGGGAGATCGATGCCCACTGTATCTTTCTCGGCCTGTCATGGAAAAATATGAATCCGTATATCACATTAACAAGGGGGTTTATGTAATATCCGAGGCTTGCCTCCAGGACCCTGTCAGTATTTATGGCCCAGACATAAGTTAGCCAGTTGCAGCCGATGACAATACCGCTCATGATGAGAAGCATGAGGGTCCGGGGTTCATGGAAGACTGCAAAGACCTTTTTCCAGCCCCTCAGGGCTGAAATGATCACAAGGAGAAAGGCTACCGACCAGATGATCCTGTGGCATATTATCTCGAAAGGCGGAACCCCTTGCAGCAGTTTCCAGTAGATGGGCAGGAAACCCCAGAATATATAGGTTCCGAGCATAGTGAGAAATCCCTTTTTCCACTGGTCCTGAAGATCCTTCATATTTATTCTCCTTAATCATGGGTCAAGGATAAAACAAGTCCCTATATTCTACATGGTTTCGGACTTAAGTGGCTTTAAAACTTTTCGGCGGGGTGCATTGGAAGGGCATTGATGCTGTGAGAGAGTATCCAAGGGTGCGGTTTAAGTTGGGTGATGTTAATATAATGAGCGGTTTTCCTCAAGGAGATGGTATCAATGTCAGGTTCTATTGAAAAAGACACGAGACACATGGATGTTTCCATTGTAATACCCCTGAAGGACGAGGAAGAGAATCTTATTCCCCTTTCAAGGGAGATAAATGAGGTCTTCGGCCCCTGTTCCTGGGACTGGGAATGTGTGTGGGTGGATGACGGTTCCACGGATTCCACCCAGGATGAACTGAGGTCCCTTTGTGAAGCTGACTGCCATCACCGTTTTATTTCCTTCCTTGAGAATGCAGGCCAGTCAGCAGCTCTTTTTGCAGGTTTCAAAGAATCCAGGGGAAAGATCATCGCCACTATGGATGGAGATGGCCAGAATGACCCATCTGACCTTCCGGGCCTGATCGAGGCGATCCTGTGTGGAGAATGTGACATGGCGAACGGTTACCGGGCGAACAGAAAAGATTCGGGATGGAGGAAACTGTGTTCCCGAATAGGTAACGGTTTCAGGAATTACATAACCGGGATAAGGATAAGGGATGTAGGTTGTTCAACCAGGGCATTCAGGAGAGAATGTGTAGGCTCGCTGCCGAAATTCAGGGGAATGCACCGTTTCATCCCCACCATAGCGGCCATGGAAGGTTTTGAATTAAAAGAATATCCTGTCAATCACCGATCAAGGAAAAGAGGTTTGAGCAAATATACGGCAGCTAATCGTGCCCTGGTAGGTATCCTTGATTGTCTGGGTATAAGGTGGCTGAACAAAAGGATCTTCAGATACACGATCTCGGATCGATCTAGCTTGAACAAGAGGTGTGATCATGATTAATGGTTGGCTGGTCCTGGGTTTTGCGGCCCAGGCCCTTTTCGGGGCAAGATTCTTTGTGCAGTGGATCGCCAGTGAAAAAGCCGGTAAGAGCGTTATTCCCGTCTCTTTCTGGTTTCTCAGTATTTCAGGGGGGGTCCTTCTGCTTGTTTACGCCCTTTGGAGGAAGGATCCCGTCTTTATAGTGGGTCAGGCAACAGGTGTAATGATCTATGGGAGGAACCTCTATTTCATATTCCACGAGAAAAGATCAATGTCCTCCTGATCTGGTCAAGGGAGAGAAGCCTTTATGAAAACCCAGGTTTTAAAGGAAACTGGCCCTTCAGGTCCATCCCTGAAATTTATCCTTATCCTTGCACTTCTTCTGGTAGTGTTATTCCAGGGTAGCAGGGGGCTATATGAGACCACGGAAGGGAGATATTCCGAATCTGCCAGGGAAATGGTGGCAAGCGGGAATTACCTGGAGCCCACACTCGATGGTCATCCTCACTGGACCAAGCCCCCCCTGACCTATTGGGGTATTGCGGCAGGTATACATCTTTTCGGTACCAATGCCTGGGGTGCCAGGGCTTTTCTGATCCCTGCCTTCCTTTTGACGGTGCTGGCCATGTACTGGATGGGTAAGGCCATGTGGGGAGAGGATGGAGGTCGATGGACCGCCCTGGTCTATACAACAAGTCTAATGACAGGGGCTTCCGCAAACGTGGTATCGACAGATACTCTGCTGACCATGTGGATAGCCCTTTCCACAGCTTTTTTCTGGACAGGAATGATGAGAAAGGATCAACGCGGGTATTTACTGTTCTGGGCCTGCGCGGGAGCAGCCTTCCTGACAAAAGGGCCTCCGGGTATCCTTTTCCTTTTGGGCATCCTGCCCGTTTATTTTCTTGCACTAAAGCAAGATCCCCGATCGCCACGGCTCTTCACCATTCCCGGCATCTCCCTGTTCCTGTTGCTTGGTCTGGGATGGTATCTCTACGAGGCATGGAAACATCCCGGTCTTGCAGGCTACTGGCTTGGTTATGAAACCATAGGAAGGCTGGCAGGAATGGAAGGAGAATTCCACAACCCTGAATGGTATGCCGCTTTCACTGTCTACGGCCCGATCCTCCTTCTTGGTCCTCTTCCATGGATCGGACCCTGGGTTTTCAGGTTAAGAAAACTGCAGAAGGAAAGGTGCTCCTCATTGAGTTTCCGCCAGATCTTTCTATCCCCACAGAAGTTATATCTCGTACTGGCTTTCTTTATCCCCCTGGTCATCTTTTCAGTTAGCAGATCGAAACTTCCCCTTTACATGCTTCCACTCTTCATCCCTTTTTCCCTGTTTCTGGGGAGAAGTATTCACCTGATGGCCTCAAAAGGCTTGATTCAAGGACGTTACCTTATCCTGCTGGCCATGCTTTCAGTTATCTTTCTTATATCCCTCAAAGGGATCGGGGGTTTTGATATCGGGCAGAGCAGCGATATGAAGTGGTTTCATAGGGCTATCCTTGAAAAGACCGAGGTTTCTCTGGATCGCCAGGATCTTTACCTGATGCACTACAAACCTCTGTATGGACTGGAATTTTACAGAGAGAAGCTTCTAATCCGCATAAATTATGACGATGTGAGCTGGAAAGGTGGCATTGATCCGGAGGGATTATCCGCTCAAGTTGAAGGGAGTTTCCAGGAGGGGAGAGTACCCCTTATCCTGGTAAGAGACTTTAACAAAGGGAAATTGCTTCCAATGCTGCCTGAAGGGATATATCCTGAAATTTCAAGGGTCAACGAAGACTGGCTCCTGATCAGATTGAAGAAGGAAATCTAATGGGCACCTTCATGCAATGAATTAAAGTGATATGATTTACAATGGTCCGGATAGTAGATAATGGCTATAAGCTTGTGGGGAAACAACCTATAACCTAATATACTTGTTCCTGAAATTGCCCAGATGGACCTTGAGAGTTTTGGCGACTTTCTCGCTGTTCCGTGATCTCAAGGCATCAAGGATATCCAGGTGTTCCTGGTAAATGAAAGGCATTTTCCTTGGTATCCTGTAGGCCTGGAGGTCTGTGCCGGCGAGTTTATCCTTGATACTGTTGTAAATTTCACACATTACCCTGTTGCTGAATTTTGTGAAAAAATATCCATGGAACCTGCGATCAGTCTCGGCAAAAAGATGGTGGTCCTCTCGTTCCATGGCAAGTTTCTCGCTATCCATGATATTCTGAAGCTTGAACAGGTCCTGGGGGGTCAGGAGAGGGCATATCTACTGGATAATGTAGGTCTCCATGGCCAGCCTGGTTTCACAGCACTCTTTCAGGTCTGTAAAAGAAGGGATCTTTACAATCATTCCCAGATGTTCCCTTGAAATGATAAGCCCTTCATCTGAAAGTTTCTTCAGGGCAGTCCTGATAGGGGTTCTGCTCATTTTCAGTTTTCGTGCGATATCGCTTTCGGAGAGGGAAACATTTTGCATTATCTCTGGATGCTTCAGCATTTCCTTTATCGCGTTATAGGCATGATCCTTTTTGCTTGTTCTCATTACAGAAAACTCCCTATGAAGAAACTCTGAATTCCGGTAACCAGGGATTTGTTACAGGGGAAGGATAGCGAAAGGAAGAACGATCCAGAAATACAAATAATATATCAGTTTTACCGCACTTATTCTACCATCTTGACGGAGATCGGTAATAAATTATGCTCTTCCGGAAGAGGTGAACTTTGAATGGAGAAAGAAAAAGAGCAGATCTTCAATGGTTTTGGCGAGGAAGATCTGGTAAAAGGAAAGAATCAGAAATTGAGCCAGAAGATAGCCACTCTGGGATGGGGGGTCTTTTTTATCTGGCTCGGAATATTCCTATGGATCCATTTCCAGACCGGCTTCTTTCTTCTCGGTCTGGGTATTCTGATCCTGGGGATGCAGTTCGCCAGAAGACGTTTCGATCTGGCCATGGAACATTTCTGGGTCGCTGTGGGTATCCTATCTATTGTGGGAGGCTTCTGGGATCTTATAGAGACGGAACTTCCCCTTGTACCTGTCCTGCTCATACTTGCCGGTAGCGGCCTGGTCCTTTTCTCCTTCTGGGGGAAAAAGGGTTCCCCCGGAAGATGAATTTCACCCAACGTCGTTTCCTTTCACCCCGAGGACCTTCTACAGGAGGTGCACATGCTCCTCAGGGAAGAAATGAAGTGAAAATATGAAAAGGGATGACCTTATTATCGAGGGAGAACGAATAGACCTGGTAATGCTGACCATGGATGATCTCCTGTTATGGCTTCATGATCCTCCGGAACTTGCAAGAAGGATGGACGTCACTAACCTGGAGGAACAGCTGAACGATCAGCTGGAAAAAGTGTTCAGGTCAAGGATCGACAAGATCTTTCATGACCGGGACAACCTCTTCTGGTACACATATTTTGCCGTGGTGGTAAAGGAGATCAAGAGTATTATCGGGCTTATCGGATTCAAGGGTACCCCAGACAGGAACGGCTGGTCCGAGATAGGCTACGAGATCAAGCCCTCCTTTCAGAACCTGGGATATGCCACGGATGCTGTCAGGGTATTCAGGGACTGGACATTCCGTAATACCTCGATAAAGGCTATTTTTGCCGAAACTGAAAGACCAAATATCTCCTCCCAGAGAGTCCTGGAAAAAACAGGCTTCCTCCGGGTAGAAGAGGACGAAGAAATGATAAGATGGCTCTGTAACAGGGAAGAAAGAATAAAGCATACATGAAAACAGAGAGATCTTTGTTAAATCATAAGGCAGGTGTTCTTTTTGATAATCAGGGAATCAGATGTAAGGAAAGTATGCAGATCCAACATGCGTGGAGGGGAAGGGGAAGTGGTCATCGGCTTCTCTGTCGGCCCTGAGGATCCCGCACCGGGAACTTCCTACAAAATGGTGGCCACTGTTATCCTGGATCCGGGAGCTTCTGTTGGTTACCATGTCCATGAGGATGATGAGGAGATGTATCACGTCCTGAGCGGAAAGGGTACCTATAATGATAATGGCATCGAAGTGGAAGTCGGTCCGGGTGATGTCATGATATGTCCTACCGGCCAGGGCCATTCCATCAAAAATACCGGGGATGATATACTGATCTTCCTCGGGGTGGTCAACGGATAATTTCACCAGAAGATCCCTGTCTTTAAAGGCAGGGATCTTCTGGTGAAAAAGATCTGTTTCTGCCCTTGGAATTAATTCCTTTTTTGTGTATACTTTTACGGTAAAGGATACCCTCTGGTAGTACAGGGCATATTGAGTTTCATATTGAATTTACCAAGCATATACTCCAGCACGCCGTTTTTTTCGTAGAGGAGGAGAGCCGTTGATCATTTCCAGATCACTCAAGTGTATCTTTATTCTGTCAGTTTTCACCCTGATCTTGTTCAACCCTCAGCCCGGGGAAAGCAGTACCCGGGATCCATCAAGAGCCCCCGTTAATCCAGTTTTTTTAAAATACCTCCAGGAACTTCAGGACAGGTCCACTAGTCAGATCAGTGGAACTGAGGAGCTCAATGCTTCCGAGGGGTTTGACACATCCTTTAAGAGAACAGGGGCTATTCCTTCTTTGTTATTGCACCCAAAACCTGTTGTAACGGAAGTGGAAGATCTTTTACTGGCTGGTGTGGTACTCCCATCTGCCTATGATCTCAGGGATGAGGGGCTTGTAACTCCCGTAAGGGATCAACACGCCTATGGAACCTGCTGGACTTTTGGGGCCATGGGTTCAATCGAATCTTACCTGAAGAGATCTGAGATCACACGTGATCTTTCTGAGTACCATCTTGCATGGTGGGCATATAACGGTTCGCCGTCTTTTACAGCCTGGGACCCGTCTTTCGGGGATCATCCCACTCTCGATCAGGGCGGTAATGCCGTGATGGCCCTGGCAATGCTTTCCAGGTGGAGCGGAGCTGTGAATGAGAATGATTGTCCCTATGACGAAGAAGGCGAACAACCTCTGGCGGAAGAGGACAGGAACGTGGTGGAACACGTCCAGAACGCGTATTATATAGATCCTTCCCAGACCTCCGTGATCAAGCAGGCCCTTATGGAATATGGGGCGGTCAACATGATGATCATATGGAATGATAGTTGTTATAACGAAGACAATGCATCCTATTACATGCCATCTCCCCCTGCCGGGTTATCCGGACTTCATAGCCTGGTGATAGTGGGATGGGACAACAACTATTCCAGGTACAGATTTTCACCTTCTGCCCCGGTGAATGGAGCCTGGTTAGTCAGGAACAGCTGGGGCTCTGATTGGGGAGAGGATGGTTATTTCTGGCTTTCCTATGCCAATACCATGACCGAACAGGATGAACCCTTCATAGAACCCTGGGTATTCCTGTCCGAACCTTCCAGGAATTACACGAAGAATTATCAGTACGACCCTCTTGGTTGGGTGGGAAACATAGGTTATTACGATGGCTCGGATTACTTCGCCAATATTTTTACTGCCTCCGGGAAAGACCTGATAGAAGCGGTCAGTTTCTATACTCCTATATCCGGATCTTCATACGAGATCAGGATATTCACTGATCTGGCCAGGGATGACGATCCCCGAAGCGGAGAGGAGCATTATCATGGTTCAGGAACCCTGGTACATGCCGGTTATCACACGATCTCCCTCACTGACCCCATATCAGTTGAACAAGGCGACGATTTTTCGGTGGTAGTGAAATTGTCAACGCCAGGTTACGATTTTCCGATCCCCATAGAAGACAGTAATTCGCTTCAATTGACAGATCAGGCCAGTTCTGCAGGGGGGCAGAGTTTTGTCAGTACAGATGGAAGGATCTGGCAGGATCTGAAGGATATAGCAAAGTACTCCAGCGCTAATGTCTGCCTTAAGGCTTTTGCCAACTCCACTTCCTCAGAACCGGAGATGCCCTTGGAAGACGAAGGCGACAAAGAAGATCCGGTGGATGAAGGAAGTAGTGGTGGAGGTGGTGGCGGAGGTGGCTGCCAGGTCGGCTGTCTGCCCCTGACATCCCTTCTTCTCATGGCACCACTGCTCTGTCTTAAGGCCAGGGGGGGCAGACACTGATCAGAATAACATGGAGAGGAAGAAGATTCTAAGATATTTAAGGGGTTAGTAAATAGAATCCTTTCTGAAAACAGCTTTTCAGAG
>JAFGMB010000094.1 GCA_016927765.1 Synergistales bacterium | reverse complement strand
TTTTTGGGAGGTTCTTCAGGGTAGGAAGTCCTGGTTTTCTGCAATTGTTCAACCATTCTACGAAAGATCAGAAAACGGTACATATCTGTACTGATCCTCCTATTCAGAAGGTGGCGATATATTGCTCCAGGTTTTCCTGTATCGGACCTTCAGGCAAATACATCACACTACGGGACCATCCCATTCCATAAGTTGCTGTAAAAAGAGTCACACATTTCCTGAAATTGATCTTGTATCCCCTTGAGGGGATGTACTGATGCCCCCGAACCATGCACTGACACTGAGCAAGAGAAAGAAAGGCATCTAATTCCTGCCTGTTGAAAGAACGCGTGCCTCCCCCTCTTGGGTAATAAGACTCATCTTCGGGATCGCTCCAGAGAATGTGCATGGACCTTTCATCCTGAAATGTCAACTTTTTCAAGTCATCCATGTTCCCAGGCAAGGGGTATGGCGGTCCCCCGTGAAGGGCCATTATTTCCCCGATCCTTGCCATAAGAGGCAGGCTTTCGTACCAACTTAAAAGGGGCTTATAAAGCAGATCTTTTCCTTTGTCGGACAGTTCCCTGGCAAAACCGTATCGAAGGTTCATCCCCCAATCCTCATGATTGCCACGAAGCAGAATGACTTCTCCCGGACGCCTGGCCTGGAGGTCAAAAAGGACTGATAAAAGCTCCAGGCTCTCTTTGCCCCTGTCCACGTAATCACCCAGAAAAATCAGAAGGTTCTGATCCAATTCGAAGTTCTCCAGAATAAAATGGACGCTATCCATTTCTCCATGAAGATCCCCAACGATAAGTACCGGCATATCCCTTGATCGCTCCACATAGCTGTTAACTCTTCCTTTAAGGGACATATTCAGTTGGGTGCTTATCTTGAGCCTTTCCTCATAGCTTTCCATCTGAAAACCTGCTTTCAAAAACAGTGGATCGAGCCATCCTCTTAGTTCTTTATCATTGTATCAGAATGAATATCTCCCTCCAAATAAAATGAAAAAAGGGAAGAGGATAAAATCCCCTTCCCTTCCGCAATTATTCATCAAAAAACTCAGATTCAGAAGTCATCTTTTATAAATCTTATGAATTTCTCTCCGAGAGATCTCATCTCACTGGCTTTGTCAAGAAAGTAACTTATTTCCTTCTTCAAAACATCTTTCTCGGCATCGAGGGATTTAACATAAAGAGCTGCTGCCCTCCTCATATAGGTAAAATGATCAGCAAAGGAGTTCGAACATTGCATAAGCTCTTCATAGGTCCTTCCTGATACATCAATGGGGATCTTGATATCCCTGATGAACCTCAAGGCCCTGGTGTTCTCTTCAAAGGCATTCTTTGCAGCAATATACGCCTTGCCCTGGTCCTGTCCTGTCCTGATCAATTCGAGAAATTCGGCATTAGCCGACAGGACAGGGTTCAGCTTTGTCTTCAATTCAGCCAGGTAGTCAAATACGAGCCCTTTTTCAAGGGCAAGGGCTGCACTTGCCTCTTCCATTTCCTTCCTGAAACCGAGAAATTCAGCAATACCCACCTGGTAGCTTTCCCATAGGGATTCATTTGATTGTCCATCGATCAGCCCGAGAAAATACCTGTGAAGTTCCTCCATTGCATTCCTTACAGATACAAAGGGTTTAAGGACAGTCTCCTGTAGATTTAGAGACTCCCCCTCCTGAAGGATAGCTTCAGACCTGGACAAGGCGGTCTTGCTTCTGACTATGAGCTCTCCCAGTTGCTGGGGATATTCCCCGGGATCCCTGAAATGGGGATTCCTTTCAATTGCGCCTGTTATTTCCTCCACCACGGAATTCATATCTTCCACGAGGTCATTGACAAGGGCCATCTCACGGGAATTAAAAGGCCTTACTGTATCTGTGAGCCCCTGTGCTGATGAAACACCTGCCCTTTGAATAACAAAAAGGGCAATTATGAAAAGAATCACGGACAATCTAACAGGATACTTTTTCATGGGATCATTCCTCTTCTCCCGAATCGTTCAATGACTCGCCTATTAAAACTATAATTAATTCTTTCATTAAATAATATCACAAAGTCTTGCTGAGGGAATCTCAAAAATAAGTGATTTTACCTGTTTCAGGTGAATAATGTATGAGAGAATATAACAACATTTGTAAGACCGCGCTTCACAAAGAGATTCTCACCAGATCCCTGGGAGGTATTGAAATATGAAAAGATACACACCATTAGTGCTATTTGTCTTCCTGGTCTCATTCATAATCGTCCCTGTTGTCCATGCTCAGGAGGGTAATTTTGCGTTCTATGACGGATGGTCACAACTTACTGAAAGAGAAAAACTATGTTTTGTCCTGGGTTATGGATATGGCACAGGTAAAAAAAGCCTTGCCATAACTCCTCCCTTGAACTTTGTCAGGCAAATAGATCATATGTTCGAAAACCCTGATTACCAGGTTTTCTCAGTATATGAACTCTTCCCTGTTGCAAACTGGCTGTTCCTCGGATTCTCCCCGGAGGATGCCGGCACCTATCTTCTGCTGCAGTCAAAATGCCTGCTTGGGCAGCGTATCACCCTCGAGGAACTCCGCCATATGGAGATGATCCGTGACAATGCTGAAGAACTCGAAAAAATGGTGGAAAGTGAAATGATGGGTCAACCATCTGAAAAATGTGAAACCCCATAAGAAGAGGTTCTTCAGTTACAGTTCTTTTCTCAAAGGTTTACCAATTCATACAAGTTTTTTCGATCTGATCAGCATATGCCTTATATAGCTCACCAATATGGCAGGGAAATATTTATTCTCACTCAATTTCTCTCGGTTAGGGCATTAAAATCTGAGAAAATTTCGTGAAATATTTCCATGTATCTTTGAGATACGTTCTGCCAGTGAAAGCCCTGTACGCTTTCAGATACCGATCTTCTATCCCATCTAAATTCAAGCGACTGTTTAATTGCATCTGAAAAAGCCTCAGGAGTATCCCTGTTGACAAGGAACATACCTTTTTTCAAAAGTTTTTCCTCTTCAGAAAAGAGGTCAGTGAACGAAAGGACCGGTGTACCGACAGCAAGAGATTCGAGGACAGTCCTGCTTAAACCCTCTGAAAAGCTCACCAGGGCCATAATATCCGAAACAGCGAGGAAACGCGCAACTTCTTCTCCTCCAATGTCTCCGAGAAAAATGACCTTCCCTCTGAAATTAAGATCCCTCGCAAGTTTTTCAAGCCGACGCCTCCTGTATCCTCCTCCCACGATAAGGCAGATCACTCTTGCCTGTTCTTTTTCAGAAAGTTTTGACAGGGAGCGTATAAGGAAACCATGATTCTTCCTTGTAGTCAGGGTACCTATGGAGATAACCACCCTGGCATCAGTAGGGATCGATCTGGCCTTTCTTATCTCTGCCCCCTCTTCTTTGGAATAAAATCGGAATATTTCAGGATCGTAGCCATTTGGAAGAGGATATATCTTCTCAGGATAGGCAATATGCAGATTGTTCAGGATCTTTTGTTTCATCACTCCGCCAACGCATAAAACCGGGACCTTTCGCCCATTGAGATATTCAATGGTCCGCATTTCCATGCGTTTTTCCAGATATTTTCTCTCTTGGAGTTTCCCATCAGGAATAACAGGATAAAAACAATCCGGGCCATGAAGAGTAACAGCCAGAGGTATCCCGATCTCAAGCGCTCTTCGCAGCAAAGGTAGATTCTTAAGGTTCAGCTGATGGAAATGGATCAGATCTGGATCAATAGATCTTATGGCATGGTCGAAATAATCTTCGAAAAAAAAGGAAGGGATCATTTTATATGACCAGAAGGGCTCTTTACCCCTCAGTGAGCATAACGCTCTTTTCCATCCCCTGAAATTCGAAGGCGAGAATACTTGCCCTGGTACGGGCAGGATATGTATATTTTTATGCTGTCGTTCCCGGGAAGGGATCATGGTAAGGAGAAAATGATCAGTACCATTACCCGGGAGGCCTTCCATGGAATTCCAGACTGTTCGGGGAAGGCCCCCTTCAATGTTCTCAAATCCCGGAAGGCCCGGGATAAATACCTGTCGTGAATAATGAAGGATCTTTTTCAGCTTTGAATTCATCAGGTCAGTCCTTATCTTCTCATGCAAGTAAACGGAGGATAAATTGGCCAAGATTCGTCCTGCAAGACTCTCAAAGGGAAGGGAGATCCCAGTAGCTTCCCAGTTCGTAATCAAAATCCCTGTCATAGGGATGGGTCCCTGAAGAAGGGTAAATGGTCAGTTCTCCAATGTATATCTTCCCGCTGATGTTATACATATCCACTCTTACAAAATCAAAAGCAGAGCCTAATTTTTCAGCGAGGTGGACCATCTTGCTGAAATTCTCGGGTTTGGCAACAGGCGGCCCTTCTTTTTTCCACCTTGAGTGATGTTGGATCCTTTTCATCTGTGCATCATAATATGACATCCTGTGATCTCTGAACCTTCCATGATGTAGATTTATCATCTTGACTTTGCCATGGAAGACAAAGAACTTGAAGTCCATTGGGATCTCCCCCTGATCTTTCATCAGCTGTTCAATAAGTATCATGGGTTTGATCTTTGAATATGCCCATTCCAATTGATTTCTCCTGAAGGACTTTTTAAGCCAGGCTTTTGAAGTGTTGATAATTTCCTGTCTTGAGTGATTATTGTGATTATCAATGATCATCAACCAACCCGACCCATGATTTGCCTTTATCACAAATTCTTCCGGGAGATGAGTAAAGGGGATATCTCCAGGTTCATCTGTGACATGAAGAAGAGGTATAAGGAATTCTTCCGCCTTTTCCTGTCCCAGCAGGCCCCGAATATAATCACGCACCCGGATCTTATCAGACACTATGGGAAAAAGAGGGTTCCTGTCATACACCTTCCGCCAGAAAAGCTTCTCGTTAAATGATCTTGGGTTCCTGAGATCGCCAAAATATCCTAATTTCTTGTAAAAACGGATCTTTTCACAAAGGAGAAAGAACCCGTCCAGAAAATTGTCCAATTGATCTTCCCACCAGTTTAAAAAAATAACGGCACATAGAAAAACAGGGTATGCCGCTCTCGCGAAGAAGAATACCATACGCGGTGCTTTGAAAGCTATTCGGGCCTCATTTTACCAGGAGAATATCAGATCCTTCACCATGGAAAGTAAACGTCCTTTCAAAGGTATCCGGTAATGCATTCCTTCTTTGATCACCGTGGAACAGGGCCTGCAGATCCCGCAGGGTCTGTTCCACCAGGGATTGTGGCAGAACCAGGTCAGATCCATTAATTCCGAGAAACCCTTCTCATGAGCAATCTGATGCATTTCAGACTTGGTAATTCCAAGTATGGGAAATGAAAAATCCCTGAAGAGGGATAAGTCCGTTTCAAGAAGAGCTTCAGCAATTCGCCATGCTCCATCCGGTTCATGGCAGGAATCGAATTCTATATTTCCATCCAGAAGAAGGTCCAGGCCTGCCAATTCAGGTCCCTTTTCAAGAGCCATCTCGCATTCCTCAAATTGTTGGTGTTCCGCAAAACGGGCTAGCCATTCATACTGGATACCTAAATGGGCCTTTTGTTTTAATCGGAGATATTTCTGTGTTATTTCCGGATATTCTGGTATTTCATGAACAGAATACACCCTGGTAGGTTTGATAAGTTCAGCTGCTTCCGGTGATATCCCCTTTAGAGTTTTTCTTATCCCTGTCATGGCATCAAGTTCATTATGATACGAATTTCTCCTGGTATCCAAAATGTAATAAGGTTGCACTTCCCTGGCTTTTACCAGGGCAAGATCCACTAACCTGAAAGTGGAATCCCATCCACCCGTCCAAAACAGACTTGTAATTGCCGAACTCATCTCCCGCCCCCTCTGTACTGACCAGATAAACAATTGTATCTCTGAAGAACCTCAGCCCGGAAAACCCAAGGGACACTGATGAAAAAGGATGGTCAACTCTTCCGCTCCTTTCTCCAAGAACCATAGATGCATCAATGATGAGGGAATAAGGATCTTGTCATGTCTTTCAGATGGTATCGGAAATGTGCATCCATAGGTATCCTGTCCTTGAGACCTACATTCATGACTATAGAACATGGGTGACATAAACCACAAGGCCTTCCAAAGATCGGTCTAAGGCAGAACCAGGTCATATTCATAATTTCAAGAAAACCTTCAACTTCTGCCACTTCTCTCATGCGATATTTTGTGATCCCAAAGAGGGGAAAGGAAAAATACTGAAACAACGAAAGGTCAGTCTTTCGATCTGACTCATTCAAAACCCATGTACCAGTTCCTGATGTCCCTTCTTCAAAGTGCAGATGTCCTGCAAGAAACCAATTTACACCCAGGGAAGCAGGGCCCTTTTCTATTCCTATTTCGAGGTTAGCCGGTCCAAACTGCCTGGCAAATCTTGCAAGCCATTCATACTGTATCCCGATGTGGTTCCTTGATCGTAATCTGATCAGTTTTTCCCTTATCTCAGGATCAGGAGGAATTTCATCAACGTGACACATGATAGTGGGTTCAAGCAATTCAACAGCATCAGGAAAAAGGTTCTCCAGGTGCCTCCTTATCCTGCCCATGGTCCTGATCTCCATGGGCAGTGATCTCCTGCCCGGGTCGATGATGTAATATGGCTGGACAGGTATCGATCTGACAAGCAGAAGATCGAGGAGCCGGAAGGTGGAATCCCACCCGCTCGTCCACAGGAGATTGATAGTTCCGTCTTTCATGGAGTACCTCTTTTCGGTAATAATCTGAGTTGATGTTATGAACAAAACAATAAAGGTTCCTTTGCTGATAACTCAACATAACTCTTCAAAGATCAGCCCATCATTTCCTTACCATACCCCGAACAGCTCGATACACGTAAAATCTGAATTTTGATATTCGGGGCAAACGCTGGCCCATACCCATTTTCATAGTAATGCAGCAGGGATGGCAGAATCCACAGGGTTTTCCATTGATTGGCCTGTGGCAAAACCATGTAGAATCCATTATCCCGGCAAAACCTTCCCTTTCAGCGATCTTCATCATATCAAGTTTCGTAGTCTGAATGAGGGGAAAAGAAAAAAACCTGAACATGGACATATCCGTATCCATTTCATCCTTACGTAAAGACCACCGTGTTTCCCCCCATAGGTCTTCCGACTTTTCAAGATGAGACCTTAGTATGTAACTTGCTGTTCCAGGTGGTGCAAATATCATCCCGATCTCAAGATCATTTATGGAGAATTGTTTCGCGAAACGGGCAAGCCACTCATACTGAAGCCCCAAACGGGTTTTTTCATTTATCCTCCTGTACTTTTCGGTTATTTCATTATCGGGCTTGATATCCCCAATATAAAACAGGACGGAGGGGCTGATCAGTTCAGCTTTTTCCGGGAACATTTCCCGAACAAGCTCCTCGATCTTACCCCTTGTCTTTAATTCAAACATAGTTGTCCTACGTCCGGGGTCAATAATGTAATAGGGTTGAACAGCTTTGGATCGAAGAAGGACAAGGTCAAGAAGACGAAATGTGGAATCCCATCCACCAGTCCATAGCAGCCTGGTTACGTTATTATTCAAATAGACCCCTCCATACTATGACATTTTTCATATCTTGTTGAATTACAGCCTGCCCTTATAAGGCAAATCCCACTTCCGGCCCATTTCAAGATCAAATTCAAAGGGATATCGAGAAGTTGCAGAACCAGGATATACGGTGAACTCACCGAAATATATCTTTCCATTAAGGTTATATAAGTCTACCCGAAGGAAATCAAGACCTCGTGCGAGTTCCTCAGCAAGACAGACCATCTCTTCAAAACCCGGTGGTTTGAGGATCTCGGGGCCTTTTGCCCAGTTTGTTCTTACATTCAGAGGATCCATATTCCTGTCAAAAAAAAGAACTGAGGGGTTGGTAAAACGATCCTGGATCACCAGGAAAAAGGCAACCTTCCCCGAAAAAACAAAGAATTTGTAATCCCGGGGTATCTTTCCATTCTCTTTCAATAATTTTTCAACCATGATCAGGGGGGTGATCCCGGAATATGCCCATTCAAGAAGGTTGACTCCAAATACGGTCCTGAGCCATTTCCGCGCTTTTTTTATGACTTTCTCCCTGTCAAGTTCGTCTCCATCCTCTACGGGTAGTATCCAGCCACATCCATGATTTGCCTTGACCATGTATTCAGAAGGCAAAGTATCGAAGGGAAGTGTCTCCGGATCTGATGTGACATGGTACAGTGGCACAAGTATATCTTCTGCTCTCTCATTACCTATCGTTTTACGGATATACCCTCTTGCCTTATATTTATCCGCCAATATGGAGAACAAAGGGTTTCGGTCATAGATCTTTCTCCAGAACACTTTTTCATTAAATGTGTCTGGATGCTTCAGGTTACATGAATAGCCGAGCTTCCTGTAAAATCTCAATTTTTCCAGAGAAAGCCTGAGGTTAAAACTCAAATGTCCCATCGACCAGTTCTCCGCCGATGAAATCGATTTGGGATGGGTGTTTCCATGCTAAGAATGGCAATGGCAAACAATACCATGGCACCTCCAATAACTGCCACCTTTTCAGGTATCTCAGAACAGATCAACCAGGCCCACATCATGGAAAAAGGAACTTCACACATGGTGGCTATGGAAGCAACGCTTGCGGAAACCCTTCCAAGGGCCAGAATAAGCAGACCGAAAGGTATCAGGGATGTGGCAAATGCCAGGTATCCAAGTACAAGCCACCCCCGAATATTTATATTCATAAGACCGGTCACGTTGCCAAGGGCCGATCCTATGACCCAAAGGATGGTCATGGAAAGCATGTAGGTATGAACAAATGATCTGAAGGGAGCATCTCTCCCTGTACCGTAATGTCCATTAAGGACATACAGGGCATAACCAATGGCTCCTGTAAGGGCTCCGGCAAATCCAACAATATCCAGGGTACCCATGGTCCCCGCTCCCTCAACTGCCACCCATATCCCTGCAATAGCAAGACCGAAAGCTACGAGTTGCCCGCAGCTGGGTCTATCCCTTCCAAGGAGCCATGAGCCGGCCATTACCCAACATGGGGCAGAATAGTATATCACCATGGCTAACCCAACTGAAATGTGGAGAAAAGCCAGATTGAGCCCGAGGGCACTCATCAGCATGCCGCATGTCCCAAGCCAGAAAAGAGGAGTTTTCTCCATTCGGGAGGGTTTCAACAGCTCTGGATCTTTTGCAATGGCTATTAAGAGAAGGACCAATGTGCTGAAAGTAAACCGCACCAGGTTCACCTGGACCACAGTAATACCGAGGGTATAAGCAATACGCATAAAGGGACCCGATGTCCCCCATAATAGAGCAGCCCCAATACCCAGGAGAAGTCCGGTGGAATGCCCCACTATCTCACCCCCTGCCACATGTTATATAAAACGATCCTTGAAGTAAACTCCTTTTTGGTACAAAAACTGAGATCTCA
>JAFGMB010000093.1 GCA_016927765.1 Synergistales bacterium | reverse complement strand
TTCAAGCTTTCAATACCCAGAGAAATGATAGGTCCATCCGAGGTCATTGTCAGAGGTGGAGGTATTGCTCCTTTGGAGCAGGAATCTATAGCACTGGGACTTGAAACCATATCTTCATTCAATGAACTGCTTCAGGAAATGAGTGCCCAGGAAACCAATAACGAAGTGATCATTGAACTTATCGGAGGGACACCTCCCGGCTTGGAAGGGCCCGATCTGGAAGAAGAGGACGAGTTGCTGAGCCAGGTGAAGAAGAGAAGGATCGAAGAGGGAACCCTTAAGATCTTCAAATCAGATTATTTTGTAGAAGGCCTGCTTCGCAAGACTATCAAGATCCTACCCTCAAATGGCTAACCTGCCAGATGGGGTCTATCCGTTTACTGTGTTAAAAGAGTTCCCCTAGGGGGTGCCGGATCCATGTTCATTACAATTGAAGGTATCGATGGAACTGGAAAAACTACCCAGGCTTCGAATATTGTAGAATTCTTCTGCGAACTTGTAGGGCCTGAAAAAGTATTATGGACCAGGGAACCTGGAGATTGGACCAAGGGTTCACTGATAAGGGAATTGCTATTGCACTCTGAACTGAAACATCTTCACAGTGAGCTGTATCTCTTCCTGATAGACAGGTGTGAACACGTTTCAGGGGTTATAATGCCTGCATTGCAGAAAGGGAAGATCGTTATATGTGAGAGATATACGGATTCCACTCTGGCATACCAGGTCTGGGGCAGAGGATTGTCCCTGCAGAAAGTTGAGGCTCTCTTTGCATGGAGCGGTTTTCCTGTTCCTGACAAGACCATATGGCTGGATATGGATGTGAGGGAAGCACTTTCAAGAGTCTTGTCAAGGGGTGATCAGGACAGGATCGAATCTGACGGACTTGAATTTCTGAGCAGGGTCAGGAAGGGATATATCGATCTTCAGGGGCGTGAACCCGAGAGAATCAAGAGGATAAATGCAGAAGGCACCATAGGGGATGTTAAAGGGAGGGTCCAGAGAGAGATGGAGCCGCTCCTTAACGGTATTAGGTGAATAGTGTCCTGAGTGTTAGGAACAGATTCGAGGAATTCTTTTATGGATAATTCCGAGTTCATTCGAAATTCAAATGCCTGGAGTAGTTTTGTCGATTCTTTTCAGGAGGGTATAATTCCACATACCCTTGCAATAAGGACAAAAAAGAACCTGCATTATGAATGTGCGGTACTGTTCGCCAGGAAACTGCTATGTCTGAACGGTCATGGTAATGACGATTGTCCTTCATGCAGGGAATGGCATGATCTCGCGCATCCTGACCTTCTCATCTATGGCAATGGAGATAAGGCTCCAGGCATTGATGTTCTCAGGGAGATGATGCAGGATGTAGCACTTAAACCGGTTATGTCCAACCGAAGGGTCGCGGCCATCCTTTCGGCAGATAAATTATCTGTTCCTGCATCGAACAGTCTGTTGAAACTGACTGAAGAACCTCCGAACCATAGTGTTATAATCCTTCTTTTCGAGGAGGACAACCTTATTCCCACATTACGAAGCAGATCAAGGGTCCTTTTCATTCCCTGGGAAGATCACTTTGAGAAAATGGAGATCCCTGAGGGAGAAGAAGGGTGGATCGACTGGATACGCAAACATTCAGAATCGGATATGGAGGACCTCATATCGATCCTTGACAGCTGGATAGATGATCGGGTGGAAATAAAGGATTTTGAAAAAGCCAACAGGCTCGAATCGATAAGACTGCTTGCCAAAAGCCGCAAGCTTTCCAGAAACATGATCTTTGATATGATTTGCCTGTTTTTCAAGGAGGGTTTTATTTTTGACGATATATCTGGTGATCTTTGGTAAGCCCAGATACCTTGGGATAGTAGATATTACAGACCTTGTCCCCGAGAAAGGGAGCCGAATAATAGTGGATACCATGCGGGGAATGGAAATGGGGGTCGTGGCAGGACCAATTACAGAGATCCAGGAAGAGAAATTCAGGACTGCCTGCACCATAGAACCTCAGGAAGGACAAGCCAAGGGAGGAGAACCCCTTCTTCAGAATGTTACCTTCAATTCCCTCCCAGCCACTGAGGATTTTGAGGCTACAGAGGAACAGAGAAGAGAAGAGAAGGAAGTACTCGTAAGGTCCCGGGCACTGCTGAGGGAACACGAACTTCCCATGAAACTTGTGGATGTGGAGTTTCTTCTGGACAGAAAAAAACTATTCTTCTATTTCACATCTGAACAGAGAGTGGATTTCCGTGCCTATGTGCGCGATCTTGCAAGGGAATTCAAAACAAGGATCGAACTTAGACAGATAGGTGTAAGGGATGAAGCAAAAGCCGTAAAGGGCCTTGGCCCCTGTGGACGCCCATGCTGTTGTAGCTATTGGCTTCACTCATTTACCCCCATTTGTATCAAGATGGTAAAGGAACAGAATCTTGCTCTTAACCCCACCAAGATCTCCGGTATCTGTGGAAGGTTAATGTGCTGCATGAGCTATGAACACGAGATCTACAGGGATATCTGGGATTCCCTGCCTAATCCTGGTGTTAAGATCAAGTCCCCAAAGGGGAATTTCATTCTATCCGGTGTGGACCTTTCCAGGAATTGCGCAAAGATAAGAAGTCCAGAAGGAGCGGAATTGAACATTCCGCTTAAAAACTTCGATACGTTCAGGACCCGGGTAATGCAGGGAGAAGAATGGGAAGATCTACTTGACAAGGGTTTAACGGTACTTCCCATGGAGGAGCGTAAACCCTTATCAGCAAAATCTGTTACGCAGAAACCGGGTCAAAGAAAACAGGATCAGCCGGAGGGACATAAACAAGTGCCTTCAGCGGAGAAACAGATGCCTCCACAGGGAGGGGCTAAAGAGCCCAGAAAAAAAGGTGAAGCCGGAAAGCCCGTTCACAAAAGAAAAAAAAGGAAGAGGCCTGGCAAACCCCAGGAAGACAAAGGGAAAAAGATCGTTCCTGTACCAGGGAAACACAAGCCCAGAAAGAAAAAAGGTAAACCTTCAGGTAAATACAGGACTAATGAAGCCGGTTCTTCCCCCTCCAACAAAGATAATATCAAAGGTTGAGAAATAGGGGACCGATTCAAATCTGCGAAGGAGGTAAATCTCTTTCATGTTAAATTCAATAACAGAAAGGCTCCGGGGGGTAAGAAAAAGCTGGAGTGGCGGTCTTTTGTCCGTATTCTCAAGCTCCGTGATAAACGAGGAATTCTGGGAAGAACTCGAAGAGAACCTTATTTCCGGCGATGTAAGCATGGAGATAGCTGATGAACTTCTGGATTCAATGAAAGCCCTGTGCAGAAGGAAGAACATCAAGGAACCACCAGGGCTTCTTGAAGAGTTTCGCCATCTCCTGGTAGAAAAATTAAATTTAGTGGAGGGCATGGGAAGAGAGATAGACCCTCACGGTACTCCGGCAGTAGTTGTCCTTGTCGGGGTGAATGGGTCTGGTAAGACAACTTCAGCAGGAAAACTTGCATCCCGTTTTGCTGACCAGGGGAAAAAAGTCATATTTGCCGCTTCAGACACTTTCAGGGCTGCGGCTGTGGAGCAATTAAAGATCTGGGGGACCAGAACAGGGGTCAGGGTAATTGCCCAGGAGCAGGGCAGTGATCCTGCAGCAGTAGCCTTCGATGCCATCAGTGCAGCCAGATCCTCCGGTGCGGATATCGTTATCGTCGACACAGCGGGAAGGCTTCATTCCAAGCACAATCTGATGGAAGAACTATCCAAGATACATAAGGTCATTACGAGGGAGGTTCCCGAAGAAGATCTTGAAGTATTGCTTGTCCTGGATGCGGTCATGGGACAGAATGGTTTCAGACAGGCCCAGGCATTCAACCAGGCTCTTCCACTGACTGGGGTCATCCTTGCAAAATATGATTCAACAGCCAAGGGGGGTATCATTCTGACTATCGCAGAACAGCTGCAACTCCCCATCCGTTACATCGGGCTTGGTGAGGGAGTTGAAGACCTCACCTCGTTTCATACTGATGATTTCGTGAAAGCGCTTCTTTTCAGCAATAATAAGGATCACATCTGAAGACTGAAGGAACGGTGACAGTATGCCTTTCACCGGCGTTAAACTTATTTGCGGAGTTCTTTCTCCTGATGATAGACTTTGGGAGTGGGCTCTCCATGAAATAACTTCATTATGGGGAGAGCCGGAAAGGATCAGTGAGGTTTTCCCTTTCGAACACACAGATTATTACAGGGACATATCGCCAGTCCTATTCAGAAGGTTTGTCTCCTTTCAGAAATTGAAATATGCAGGAGACCTTGTTTTCTGGAAGAAACAAAGTTGCCAGATCGAAAAGAAAAGCGGATCAAAAAGAACGGTCAATATCGATCCGGGATATCTTGACGGTGCAAGGCTTGTTCTGGCATCCACCAAAGATCATGCTCACAGGATCTATCTTGGAGATCAGATTTTTGCTGAAGTAACTCTCAGGTTCAGATTCGGTAAATGGGTACCCTTCGATTATACATTTCCGGATTTTACATCAGACAGATATTATTCCTTCCTTGATCTGGTCAGACAGGACTGGCTGAAGGAAACAAGAGGGGGCGGAGTTATTGATCGAGAGATATCAGACTGAGGCCATGGCTGAAATATGGTCAGAAAAGAACAAGTTCCAGAAGTGGCTTGACGTGGAGATAGCCGTATGCTGGGGATGGGCTGATGAAGGGGTCATCCCCAGGGAAGTATGCGTTGAGATAGAGGGTAAAGCCGATTTCAGCATTTCCCGGATACAGGAGATCGAAGATAAGGTCAATCACGATATGATAGCTTTTGTCAGCAATGTAGCCGAGAATGTCGGACCCAGTGGAAGGTATCTGCATCTTGGCCTTACCAGCAGCGATGTTCTTGATACTGCCTCATCCCTGCTGATAAAGGAATCTTTATCTGTTATTCTCGGCAAAGTCAAGGCCCTGGGGCTGAAACTACTTGTACTTGCCAGTGAACACAAATATACTCCCTGTGTCGGAAGGACCCATGGGATCCATGCCGAGCCAACCACCTTTGGATTAAAACTCTTGAACTGGTACGCCCAGATCCAGAGAGATCAGGATCGTCTCCTGGAAGCCATGGAACAGATCTCTTTCGGAAAGTTGTCCGGAGCAGTTGGTACCTATGCTCATTGCCCCCCGTCACTTGAGGAAAGGGTCTGTGCAAGGCTGGGATTAAAACCGGATCCTGTGGCAACTCAGGTGATCCAGAGGGACAGACATGCCCATGTCCTCAATACGTTGGCTCTTCTTGGCTGTTCCCTTGAGAGGTTTGCAGTGGAGATAAGGCATCTTCAGAGAACCGAGGTACTGGAAGTAATGGAACCCTTCGGGAGAGAACAGAAAGGCTCATCGGCTATGCCTCATAAAAAGAACCCTATAGTATCCGAACGTATAACAGGGATGTCCCGCCTTCTCAGGAGTTATGCAATGGCGGCAATGGAAAATGTCGCATTGTGGCATGAAAGGGATATCAGTCATTCATCAGTTGAAAGGGTAATATGGCCTGATTCTTTCCACCTTGTGGATTACATGTTGTCCAGGTTTGATCACCTGATATCGGGTATGCAGATAAATATGGATAGAATGCTCAGGAACCTCAATATTACCAGGGGGCTGATATATAGCCAGAGAGTTCTCCTTGAATTGGTTGAAAAATATGGAATGAACAGGGAAGATGCTTATTCAGTCGTTCAGGAGAAAGCCATGAAGTGCTGGGAAGGGGAAAGACCTTTCCTTGAACTTCTTTGGGAAGATAAGCGTGTGAGTAATCTGATTTCGAGGAAGGAACTGGAAAACCTTTTTGATTACACTTATTATTATAAACATGTAGATCAGATATTCAGCCGATTTTTATCCGATTGATTATGGTTGACCAAAAATATAGATCCTGGAGGTATTTTCATGGCTGCCCCTGACAGAAATATGGCACTTGAGATGGTTAGAGGAACCGAAGCGGCTGCCATGGCAGCCGGGCGCTGGATGGGTAAGGGTGATAAAAATGCCGCAGACGCTGCTGCTGTCCTTGCCATGAGAAATATGCTCAACAGTGTTGCAATGGATGGAGAAATAGTGATAGGGGAGGGGGAAAAAGACAAAACTGAGTTCCTTTTCACCGGAGAGAAGGTGGGCACCGGAGATCCTCCCTCAGTGGATATCGCGTTGGATCCTATCGACGGAACAAGACTTACATCCCTGGGCCTTCCCGGAGCGATAAGCGTAGTGGCTGTTTCAGACAAAGGTAGTATTATCAGGCCTCCTTACATGTTCTATATCAACAAGATCATTGTTGGTCCGGAAGCATCGGACGTTATAGATATTGAAGCGCCTGTAGAAGAAAATATCCAGAGAGTGGCAAAACGAAAAGGCAAGGCTGTTGATGATGTGACTGTGGTTGTCCTTGACAGGCCAAGGCATGAAGATCTTATCTCTGAAATACGTAAAGCAGGAGCCAGGATCAAGCTTATCCCTGATGGTGATATTGCAGGCGCCCTCCTTACCTGTAAAAATCAAATGGGAACGGATCTGCTCATAGGGATCGGAGGTTCGTCTGAAGCGGTGATCACAGCATGCGCCATAAAGGCTTTTGGAGGGAACATGCAGTGTCAGATCTGGGCAAAAGATGCTCATGAGGCAGCCAGAGCAAGGGAAATGGGTATCGACCTTGATAAGATACTGGGACTTGATGATCTTGTAAAAAGCGATAATGTTTTCTTTGCAGCAACAGGCATAACCGATGGTGAATTCCTTGAAGGTGTTCGCTATGAAGGGAGTTTCATAAGAACCAGTTCCATGGTTGTCCGGTCCAGATCAGGTACTATCCGGTATGTCGAAGGGATCCACAGGCCTCAGAAACTTGCTCTTATCAGTGATGTGGACTACCTGAAAGGCATATGACCACATGACATCAGTGTGATCTGATTGTGTCCATATCTGTACCTGTACCATCTGGAATAGCTCAAGGGAAAACACCACATCCGGAGATACGATTCCTTTATGTTTTCAGCCAAGAGGTGAGCAGAAACAGGAAGGGAAAAAGTGTATGAAAGGCACTTTAAAATGGTTCAATGCAACAAAGGGTTACGGGTTTATTACCAGCGAGGAAGGTAATGATGTCTTTGCCCATTTCAATTTGATCCAGGTGGATGGCTTTAAGACCCTTGAAGAGGGTCAGAATGTCAGTTTTGAAGTACTGGAAGGAGATAAGGGGCCTCAAGCTGCCAACGCAATGAAAGACTGATCCTGGTAAATTGCAATCAGGCCGGTGTTAATACGGGGCAGGTCGATCCTGCCCTTTTTATGTTCCCTTAGCCCAACAGGCAGCCCCAACCGCAGCCTGGCCTACGGAAACACACTCATCATTCGGTGCAAGTGTCTGGTGTATCAATGGCTTCAGTCCCGCCTGTTTGAGCATTGACCTGGTAAGAGCAAGTAACCTTTTGTTCTGCCATACCCCACCAGAAAGGGCAATGTGTTCAACCTGGTTTTCCAGGGCTATTTCCCTGCAGATCTCTGATATTATTTTAGAAAGACCCATATGAAAGGCGGCTCCTATCTGTGGTATTTCTTTTTCCTCAATGTATCGTAAAGTCCAGTCCAGGGCTGGTCTCCAATCAAGTATTATAAGCCCCCTGTCCATGAAATACCCAAAGGGCATGGTACCTGATCCCCGGGAAAGAGCCTCCAGTTCTATTGCTCCCTGTCCATCGTATGTAATGGTTTCCCTGACACCCGTTAAAGCAGACATGGCATCGAAAAAACGTCCAGCAGAGGTCGTGACCGGTGAATGAGGGATCACCATGATCAACTTCTCTGCCATTTCTTTCTTTTTCGGCCAGAGTTTTTCTGCCAGTTCCATAGCCTTCCTTTCTCCGTAAGCGTGGTAAAGTATCGAAAGGGCATATCTCCAGGGTTCAAGGACAGCTTTCTCTCCTCCAGGTAGAGTAGCTGGCAGGAAAGTCCCTTTTCTTTGGCTTGACCTGATATCGCCAAGAAGGAATTCTCCACCCCAGATAGAACCATCATCTCCATATCCTGTTCCATCGAAGATAACTCCCACAGCTTTGTCCCAGTGCCTGTTTTCAAGGAGACATGCTGCAAGATGGGCATGATGATGCTGGACTGCCATGATCTTACCGGGAGACGGTTTGATGGCCTCGAGGGCTAGACCTGTCGAGATATATTGGGGATGAGCGTCATGTACGACGTATTCCGGTTCAAGATTATAGAGTTTCAAAAAATGCTGAAGGGCCTTTTTGTAATAGGTGGATGTGGTAACCTGCTTCAGATCCCCGAGATACTGGCTTGGGAAAAGAGTTCTTTCCTGGGTGATACTGAAGGTTGATTTCATTTCTCCTCCTGCAGCCAGTATAACCGGAGCGTCATAAGGGAGAGAGAGGGGGACTGGAACGAATCCCCTTGATCTTCTGTAAATGATGTGAATATTGCCTGTGGATGCGATGACCGAATCATCAATGGGCATATGAATGTCCCTATCGTGCATCAGGAAATAATCAGCCAATCCTGATAATTTTGCGATAGCCTCTTCATTATCTGCAATGATAGGAGAATCGCTGATATTCGCACTGGTCATCACAAGAGCGCTCAAATCCTGCATCAGAAGGTGATGCAGGGGTGTGTAGGGGAGCATTATTCCCAGAGTATCCTGCCCTGGAGCGATATGTTCGGACAAGCCCTTGTCTTTTCTCTTGTAACAGAGGACTATGGGTCTTTTTGAAGAAAGAAGGGTCCTTTCAGCCTCGGAATTGACATGAGCAAATTCTCTTGCGGTTTCGATATCCCGGACCATAAGAGCAAAGGGCTTTTTCGGTCTTTTCTTCCGGTTTCTCAGTTTTAGGACAGGAATATCGTTAAAGGCATCACAGGTAAGGTGAAAACCGCCAAGGCCTTTGACGGCCCCGATATTTCCTTTCCTGATCTCCTGGATGAACCTGCCCAGGGGATCCCTGTCATTTTGCAGGATCTTCCTGCCGGTGTTATCCGTAAGCCACAGGGAAGGACCGCAAACATGGCATGCATTGGGCTGGGCATGATACCTTCTATTGCTGATGCACTCGTATTCCTCCGAACAATCAGGACACATGTGAAACCCCGCCATGGTGGTATTCGGCCTGTCATAGGGAAGATCCTTAATAATGGAATATCTTGGTCCGCAATTGGTGCAATTTATAAAGGGGTAACCATATCTCCTGTTCAGAGGATCGAACATTTCCTGCAGGCACTCATCGCAAGTTGCTATATCGGGTGGGATAAGGACCCGTTGCCTTTCATGCTTTTCACTACGGCTTATAATAAAATGCCTGGAGGAAGGTCTTTCGGATCCCTTCTCGTATAATATCTCCACGGAAGAAATTGCTGAAGCGTCAGGATTCTCTTTCTGAAGCCTGGCAATATAGTGGTTGATGGTATCCTTTTCTCCCTGCAGCAGGATCTCCACGCCATAGGAAGTATTCTTTACAGATCCTGCGAGGGACAGTTCTTTTGCCAGCCTTGCACAGAATGGACGAAAACCTACCCCCTGTACGATACCTGTGACCAGAACTTTTATTTCCGAAAACATTGACAATCCTCCGATCTCAAGGCATTTTAATTCAAGTATGGCCACTTCTCAAGTAAGGGGGACATTTTTTTGAATTCTCTCTGGGTAATTACGGGATCAGGAAAGGGTAAGACCACCTGGGCACTGGGGCTTCTGGTGCGAAATGCCCTGGAAGGTAGGAAAGGTGCTATGGTTCAATTCATGAAAGGTTATCCCTATTCAGAAGTAACTTTTTTTTCGGGGAATCCTATGATCAGGATATTTCAGACCGGTACACCCTGTTTTGTCAAAAAAGGCGATCCTCTCCCGGTAGACATGGATGAAGCACGCAGAGGGTTGGCTATATGGAATTCACTGCTCGATTCCGGGGAGTGCACAATAATAGTTCTGGACGAGATAAACGTTGCCATAAACTATGGACTCCTGTCCATGGAGGAAGTACTTCCCCTGATAGAAAGAAGTAAAGTGGAAGTACTGACTGTATTCACCGGCAGAGAACCTCCTGAACCTGTTAAGTTTCTAGCAGGAAGGATAATGGATGTAAGGGAGATCAGCCATCCCTTTAACAAAGGTATCCTTGCGAGGAAGGGAATCGATTATTGAGTCTGTATTGAAAGGCGGAATAGATATTGTTGGAAAATCCTCATTCATTATCGATGGAAGAAATAGCTGATGTACTTGAAACTTCTCTGGACAGGGGACTTTCCTCTGAGCAGGTTGAAATGCTTCGGGAAATACATGGCAAGAACGTCCTTCAGGAGATCGAGTCAGATCCATGGTGGAGGATATTTCTCCGTCAGTTCAACACTTCCATGATCTACCTGCTATCCTTTGCTGCTGCCATAAGTTTTTTCATGGGAGAGGATCTGGATGGCGGGGCTATCATCGTGGTCATACTTATCAACGGAATCATTGGTTTTCTTACTGAATTCAGAGCGGAAAAGGCACTGGAAGCGCTTCGCTCGATGACATCACCTCAATCCAGAGTGATCCGGGACGGTGAGATCCGGCTTGTGAAATCCGAAGATCTTGTACCGGGAGATCTCATTCTTCTTGAACCTGGTGATATTATTCCAGCGGATGCAAGGATCACCAGGCTCCATAATCTGATGATAAACGAGGCTCCTTTAACAGGAGAATCAATGCCTGTAGAGAAGAAACAGGGAGTCATCAAAGAAGAGACCCTTCTACCGGACAGGAATAACTGTGTTTTTGCCGGGACTTCTGTAGTAAAAGGGACTGCCAGAGCCATCGTTTTCGCTATAGCCATGAAAACCCAATTCGGCAAGATCGGGGAAATGCTCCAGACCATACCTGATCAGGCCACTCCTCTTGAGCAAAGGCTTTCACGTTTCAGCCAGTTCCTCATCTATGTGACCATGGGGATAGCGCTGGCCGTCATTGGATTGGGAATATTCCAGGGAAGAGACCTTGTCACAATGATAGAAACAGGAATTGCCCTTGCTGTGGCAGCAGTGCCTGAAGGGCTTCCATTTGTTGCCACCATGACCCTTGCTATTGGTGTCCACAGGATGGCTGGTCTGAATGCCCTGGTCAGGAACCTTTCTTCGGTTGAGACCCTGGGATCCACTACCGTTATATGTACTGATAAAACAGGAACTCTGACAAAGAACGAAATGACCATAAGGACATTGGAATTACCTGATGGTGAGGATGATACTCTTCTGTTAAAGATCGGGGTATTGTGCAATGATGCCAGCATTTCTGAAGAAGGTGAGTTTATCGGCGATCCCATGGAAGTGGCGTTACTCAAGTATGCAAGGGAGAAAGGATTTTCTGTCCAGGATATCAGGTCCCGGAATACCAGGATCCATGAAGAACCTTTCGATTCTGAAACAAAGAGAATGGTAACCTGGCACGAAGAAGGAGTTGCCTTGAAGGGTGCACCGGAAAGAGTGATCAGGGAAACGTCCAGTATCATTACCGATGCAGGTCCGCAAAGCTTTTCTGACGAAGAAAAGAAAACCTGGCTGGCTAAAGTGGTCGAAATGGCTTCCAAGGGCATGAGAACCCTTGCTTTCGCCTGGGGCGATGATCTCGACTCAATGATCTTTGCAGGCATAGCCGGAGTAGATGACCCCCCGCGACCGGAAGTTGGATATTCTGTGCAAAAATGCCATGATGCGGGCATGCATGTGGTGATGATCACAGGTGACCATCTTGTCACCGCGGAGGCGATCGCAGAAGAGATCGGGATTCTTCATGATGGACATAATGAATCCTTATCAGGCCTTCAGCTTGAAAATATGTCTGAGGAAGATCTTGCAGCAGAGGCAAGAAAGGTGGCGGTGATAGCAAGAGTTGCTCCTGAGGATAAACTAAAGATAGTAAGAGGGCTCCAGAAAGCCGGAGAAGTAGTTGCAATGACCGGTGACGGTGTTAACGATGCAGTCGCATTGAGACAGGCTGATGTTGGTGTTTCCATGGGTATACAGGGCACAGAGGTAAGCAAGGAGGCATCAGATATTATCCTTCAGGATGATAGATTTTCAACGATCGTAGATGCAATCTCTGAGGGAAGAAGGATCTTCGACAACATCAGAAAAGCTATCCTTTTCCTGTTATGTTGCAACCTTAGCGAGGTATTGACCGTTTTTATGAGCATATTATTTAGACTCCCCTCTATCCTGCTGCCATTACAGATACTCTGGATAAATCTTGCTACTGATGTTATTCCTGCGCTTTCTCTTGCCCTTGATCCAGGGGAACCGGACCTTATGCACAGACCACCCAAAAACAGAGATGAAGATGTCATTACCAAAAGGAACAAGTATCAGATCCTCTTTTATGGTGTTCTTATGGCTATGGGAGTTTTTAGTGTTTATTTCTGGTCTCTCTGGGCTCATTCCAACGACATTGCTAGAGCTACTGAAATGGGTTTCCATACACTTGTGATCTCTCAGCTGCTGTTTGTGGTGAACGTAAGAAAGGGGAGTATTCTCAGAAATCCAGGCCAGATATGGTCAAATCCATGGCTTCTTCTGGGTGTACTTATATCGATGATATTGCAGGTCTCCATAACCTATATACCTCTTTTCCAGGAGGTCCTTGAAATCGTACCCCTTTCAATTGAGGAATGGTTAATGATATTGGCCGGTGCTTTGGTCCCTACAACAATTGCCCAATTGAGAAAGGTCATATCCGGGGATTAGAGAGGAGCAGTTCTCTGTGATCAAAAAAGTTGTACTAGGTATAAGCGGAGGTATTGACAGTGCAGTAGCCGCATACCTTCTTCAGAACAGGGGTTTTCACGTTGAGGGTGTTCATCTGTCCCTGACCAGCCGGCAGGATACTGAACAGCTGTCAAGGATCAGGAAGATCTCAGAGGTCCTGGATATTCCTGTTCATGAGGTCGATCGCACGGAAGAGTTTACCAGAAAAGTGATCCAGCCATTTACCAGGGATTACTTCAAGGGGATCACTCCGAATCCCTGTGTTATGTGTAACCCCTATTTCAAATTTGAAGCCCTTTTTGAGAGGGCATGCTCATGGGAAGCCGGGATGGTTTCTACAGGTCATTTTGCGAGAATATCCGGTTCAGGCCACAAAGCTATGCTCTTGAGGGCAAGGGACCATTCAAAGGATCAGAGTTACATGCTTTACAGGCTCTCCCCGGAATACCTGTCCAGGACCCTTCTCCCCCTCGGGGATATTCCCAAATCTACAGTGAGGGCCATTGGTCGTGACATATTCGGGGATTCCCTGGCTGGACAGAGAGAAAGCCAGGACATCTGTTTTCTTAACAAGATAAGTTTAAGGGATTTCCTGCTCAAGGATTCAGGTCTTGAAAACTTTCCACCAGGGCCTGTCTATAATCCGGAGGGTATCGAAATTGGTCGCCACAGCGGTGTTTTCGGTTATACTATTGGGCAGAGAAAGGGACTTGCCCTTCCGGGCGGACCCTGGTATGTGCTTTCCATCGATGTGAGTGGAAATGCACTGGTCGTGGGGAAAGAAGAGAATATGTTTTTCAATCTGGTCAAATGCATCTTTCCAGTGTGGCATATGCCTGTAGTGGAAGGCCAGGAGTTTCTTGCTTTGCATAGATACAGAACAAAACCTGTGAAAGTCAGGGTCAGGGAAGTAACTGCCGACAGTTTTACAGTCGAGACCAAGGAGTCATTTAAAGCTCCTGCCCCAGGACAATCTCTTGTTCTTTACTCAGGAGATATTGTTGCTGGGGGAGGGCTTATACACTTTTCCACAAGGGAGGAGTAACCATGTCAAAGCTTGAAGATCTGAAATTGCCTCTGGAAAAACTGAGAAACAGTACTCACTGCGAAAAACTCGGCTTTTCCACTACTGAAGAAATAGAGAAGCTTAAGGATATCATTGGTCAACAGCGTGCCGTCCAGGCCATGTCCTTTGGGCTCGCTGTAAATTGTAAAGGATACAATATTTTTGTTGTAGGGAACCCTGGAAGCGGAAGGACCACTTATTCCCTTGACAGATTAAATGCTGTGGCAGGCTCAATGAAAGCGCCTGATGACTGGGTTTATGTATATAATTTCTCAGATCCCGGCAAACCTCTTGCCATAAACCTTACTGCCGGAAAATCCAGAGAATTGGAAGAATCCTTCCAGACACTGATCGAGGACCTCAAGATAACCATCAGCAAAGCCTTTGAAAAAAGTCAGTATGAGGATGCAAAAGCCCAACTGGTCAAGTCTTTCCAGGAAGAGGTAAATGATCTCATGGATGAGGTCAGGAAATGGGCCTCTGAAAAGGGTTTTTCCCTGAAAAGAACCCCCCAGGGTTTTGTTAATATCCCATTGAAAGAAGAACAGGGCGACGACGGTGAGACCATAAAAAGAGAGATACAGCAGGAAGAATTCGAGAACCTTAGTGAAGAGGAGCAGAAAAGTCTGCAGGAAAGATCAGAGGAAGTTTCCCAGAAGACCCTGGAGGTACTAAGGACAATCAGGGACAGGGAAAAATCTCTCAAGGAAAAGATCAGCAAACTTGAAGCGGAAATATGCAGGGTGGCAGTAACTCCCTACCTGGAAGACATAAAGGAAAAATATGCAGACAATGAAAACCTTAAATCCTGGATAGACGAGCTTACTGAAGATATAATCAGTAATTTCAGCATTTTTGTCGCTGCAGCGAAAGATGAGACAGCCGAAATAGATTTTGCAAGATATAGCATCAATGTGCTGGTTTCGAACGATCCTGAAAATGGAGCACCCGTTGTCTGGGGTAACAATCCGACATATTACAATCTTATCGGAAAACTGGAGTACGAAAGCAGGCAGGGTTACCTGTATACCGATTTCAGAAAGATCATTCCCGGAGATTTCCATCGAGCCAATGGAGGTTTTCTCCTCCTTGATGCCGAGAAAGTACTGAGGAACTTCATGTCATGGGATGCTCTCAAACGGGTTATCCGGACTGCAGAGATCGTGATCGAGAACCTGGGGGAGACATATGGTGCAATTCCAGTTTCCTCC
>JAFGMB010000092.1 GCA_016927765.1 Synergistales bacterium | reverse complement strand
TTTATCCGGGAAATGCAGCCACTATTTCCTGACATGGAGTTCAAGCCTGCCAGGACAGATCTACACAAAGCTGTAGACGATGCAGATATCATCGTTACTGCAACCACTGCATATGCTCCTCTCCTGAAAGCATCCTGGATGAAGGAGGGAGCATTTTACAGTCATATAGGTGGATGGGAGGATGAATATGAGGTAGCCCTGCAATGCGAAAAGATCGTATGCGACGATTGGGAAGCGGTAAAACACAGGGATCAGACCCTGGCAATGATGTACCAGGAAGGGAAAATAAGGAATGAGGATATTCACGCCAACCTCGGAGATATCGTCACCGGCAAGAAAACCGGCCGGACCAGTGAAAAGGAGAGAACTTACTTCAATGCGGTAGGTTTATCATACATAGACATCTCTATTGCCTATGAAATGTACAGACATGCTAAGGATTCCAATGCAGGGAAAAAACTGCTGCTACAGGAAAAAATGATCTTCCGCCATGAAAACCTGAAAAATAAATTTATCCTATGAATATCAAGGCCTGTTATTGGGTATTTACTTGTTCTCTTTTGCCTGGTCTATAACCGTTGGAGCATGTTCTGATACCCTTATTTCTGTTCCGCTATACACTGGTTTGAAGCTATTTTCAAAGATTTCAGCCAGGAGAAGATCAGCTTCGAAACCAGTACAGTGACCTGGAAGGATAAAGGAAGGAGCAAACTTTTTCAATCCCTCTCCAATTTCCTGGACCTTTCTTTTTTCCAGACCTGCAAAATGGAATCCACCCATGATGACCTCCACCTTTTCACCCGGAAAAAGAGAAACAGCTTTGTCAATGATCTTTATGATCCCCGGATGACCACATCCAGTGAGGATAAGCAGTCCCTTCCCCTGTATTCCGGCTATAAGGGCGATCTCCTCGTTAATAGGATCTGGTATGACTTTCCCTTTATCCAGCATGAATATAGGCAATGACCGGTTTTTGTCAGTCAGGGAAAAGGGAATTTCTCCTGAAGTAGTTAATCCCGGCATCAGCTGAACAGGCTCCGAAGACAGAAACAGACTGGCCCCACTATTTTCCAACATCCATTGTGTCCTTTTACCCCTGATACCAGCATACTTCAAAACCGGTTCAACGAGAAAAGTGGTCTTGAAGATGTCTGGATGAGCGATGACAGGAAGATTTTCTTTACCGATATCCCTGATCACCTCAACCAATCCATTGGTATGATCCCGGTGGGAATGGCTTAATATGATAGCATCTATCTCCTGTAATGAAATCCCAAGAAGTGTGAGATTATGCTTCAATGCCTGATAATTCTGCCCAAGATCAAAAAGGACCCTCATTACACTATTATCGTTCCTCGCCTCAACAAAAAAGGACATCCCGTGTTGACCAAGCAGATCACTTCCATAATGAACTGAATCTTCAGCAACTACTGTCACTTTGATCTCTGAAAGATAACTCAATTTCAATACACCTACCCAAAAGTAAATTCAGATACGATTCTGCCTCTGGTTCTAAAAAAGGATAATGATAATAAAATCGTAATATCTATTGATATTACCTTAGAAAAGTATTCTACTTAAGTTTTAATACTAAAGCAGAACTTGCAACACAATTTTATCTCTTCTCTAACGAAACCAACGGATCTGTATTATAAGGAAGCTGATATCATACCTGCTGGATCAGGGGACCCTGCTGACAAAAAAAGGGGCTCCCGAAGGGCCCCTGGCTCCTGAAAATGGCCTGCTATGGTAGACGATCTTTACGATCAGATCGACTGAACACTATTCCTTGAAATAAGAGCAGACATATTCGGTAATTTCACTGCAGCGGATCTTGAATTTTGACTGGGAGGGAACAGAAAAACTTACCCCCGGCTCAAAGGCCTCCCATTCCTCTTTTCCGGGAAGAAGAACTTCCGCTTTTCCAGCTATTACATCCATGATCTCCCTGTCGCCGGTCCCGAATTCATATTCACCGGGCATTATCACCCCAATAGTTTTCCTGGTACCATCCGGAAAAAAAATGCTTCTGCTTTGAACTTTTCCGTCAAAATAGAGATTTGCCTTTGTACATACTGTTACTCCCTCATACTTCTCTACCATTCTGACACCCCCACGGACGAAATTAATCCCAAAACTTCATTGAAATAATAACATCAATCCCAGTAATAGGAAAAGCATGGCCCTTGACAAGTTACCTTAAGGTAACTTATAATTTCATCGATATATGTTACTGGCTGGTAACTCATTCCCACTGGAGGAGATGGATCATGCGGAACAAGGAGGATACCAAGAAGAATCTCCTGGCATCATTAGACAGGATACTGAAGGAACGAGGCTTCGAGGGCCTTGGGATCAACGCCGTTGCAAGGGAGGCGGGAGTTAGCAAAATGCTGATCTACCGGTATTTCGGCAATATGGAAGGCCTTCTTGAAGCCTATGCAGGAAGCAAAGGCTTCTGGCCGGCTCAAAAGACCGAGATGGAGAATATTCTCTCTGAGAACAGAGATAGGGGTATTCCAGATCTTGCTTCAGCATATATGAAACACTTCCTCAGGGAACTCAGGAAACGTCCTGCTACCCAAGAGGTCATGCGTTGGGAGTTATCCCATCAGAACGAGATAACTCGTTCCCTCGCTACAATAAGAGAAGAACAGGGCATGGAAATGATGGACTTTCTTGAAGATCAACTGAAGTTGAAAGACCAGTTGGATATTAAAGCACTCACAGCTCTCATTTCCGCAGGGATATCCTACCTGATCTTGAGAGCTAAAACCGCAGACGTGTTTTTGGGTATCCCTATTAACGATGACACTGGATGGGAACGCATGGAAACGATCATAGAAGTAATTTTCAGGAAGTTGTTGTAAAGGTCGGTTCAGACAATGAATAACATAAGAATACTTGCCATACCGACAGTTTTAATCTGTCTTTCACTCCTGTCATTGCATGTATATCATTCTTCTCCAGTTGAAGAATACAGAAATAAGGTTAGATCCATGGATGCGATCAACAAAGGGATAAAAATTTCAGAAGACCTGGAAGAGATCCTCTATTACGGCACTTTGGCTCCAAGCAGCCACAATGCCCAGATGTGGAAGATCCGGATCATCTCTCCGGATACCATAGAGGTACTTCTTGATAAGGAACGAACTTTATCTGAAGTAGACCCGGACAACAGGGAAGCCTTGATCTCCCTGGGTGCCTTTATGGAAAACATCACCCAGGCAGCCCGGATCCATGGTTTAAACGCAGAGATCTCCATTCTCGCAGAAAGTAACTTTGATGAGAGGATCGTCAGCATCCATTTTGAAAAGGCAGTAGAGATCTCCCTGGAAGAAGGGGAATTACTTCGCAGGAACCTTTCACTTAGAGATACTGTCCGAAGTGCATTCAAAAAAGAACCCCTCAGGGATGAACATGTTTCCTTCCTTCTTGGGCAGATCCCGGGAAAAGCTCATTATTATCCCCTTGATTCAAGTGATGGAGAATACCTGGTGCGTGGCATCATTGCATCGAATGAAGGCCAGGCAGAGAGGGATGAGGCTCAGAAAGAACTGTCCCGTTGGATACGTTTTTCAGGAGAAGAAGCAGCAAAGACAGGAGATGGCCTCACACCTGAAATGATGGGTCTTAAAGGTATTTCAAGATGGTTCGTATCTCACTTTTTCACAACCGAAACGGTCATGAAAGAATCTTTCAGGGAAAAGACTGTTTCCACTGTGAGAAAACAGTTGGAGAACTGCTCTGGATTCATAATTCTGACAAGCCCGTCAAATGATCCCTCTTCCCTGATAGACCAGGGGATGGAACTTGAAAGATTATGGCTCAAGGCCACAGAGACGGGCGTGGCTATCCATCCCATGAGCCAGATGATAGAAGAAGATCCGTGGAAAATCGAATTAAAGGAAAAGCTTCGCCTGAAAGCTCTTCCCCAGATGATGCTTAGGGTCGGTTATGTTGATACATTGCCAGAACCTGTTAGCAGACGAAGACCACTATCTGAAATAATCGATGTCCAGTGTCAAGGGGAAGGACAATGAAAGGCACCGGCTTTTCCATCAGGAAGAAAAGATACCCTGATTAGCATGAAGGAGCAAGGACCTTCCAGGATAACTGAAAAAGGTGCTTCATATTCAGGATAAACCCTGGCCGTGTATTATAATGAATGAAACCTTACAATAATTGTGCTGGCTCGAATTTTATTTTGCGAAAGGACATGATAAATGATGAAAAAAGGTCTTTCATCCCTGTTTTATTCTTCTCCTGTAGGAGTTATGGAGATCAGGGGAGACAGGTCATATATCTACCAGATCACTTTTCTCAAGGAAGGAGTTCCCCCAGGACGATCGGATAAAAGTTCACCTCTCCTTGAGCAATGTAGATCTCAACTGGATGAATATTTCGCTGGGGCAAGGAAGTCTTTTGACCTTCCGCTCCTGCTGCAAGGAACTCCTTTCCAGAAGAGTGTATGGGAAGAACTGGCAAAGATACCTTACGGAAAAACCCTTCCATACTCAGAGATAGCGGATCTTATCGGAAAACCCAAAGCCGTCAGGGCGGTAGGGGGAGCCAATCACTCTAATCCCGTCAGTATTATCATACCCTGCCACAGGGTCATAGGGAAAAACGGAAGCCTTACCGGTTATGGAGGGGGTTTATGGAGAAAGCAATGGCTCCTGGAACACGAAATGGCCCATATTTCCTGACTGTAACGAAGAGGACATGATGTGAGATCCGTTACTGAACTTCCAGGAACTAACAGCTGTCCTGATAGTTCTGCTTCAGGCCATGTCCCGGTTCCACCTGGACCCTGGTCCTCGGAAGGGCTTCCGGGTATTTCTGCCTGATGAAGGAGAGGACCCTTTCCCTTACCGCACATCTCAGATCCCATGCGTCTCCGGCATTGGAAGCACTGATAAGGATACGCAGTTCCATCTGCCCCTTCGAACTGTCCGTGACCTGTACTCCCGAGACTTTTCCATCCCATCGGGGGTCTTCGATCAGGATCCCCTTTATTTCCTCTCTTATGAGGTCTACCGAAATGTTGTAATCAGTGTAAATGAATACTGTCCCCAGAAGATCAGAGGAGACACGGGTCCAGTTCTGGAAGGGTTTTTCAAGAAAATAGGTTGTCGGGACTATAAGCCTCCTTAGATCCCAGGTCCTTACCACTACGTAGGTGAGTGTCAATTCTTCGATCTTCCCCCACTCTCCCTCCACAATTACCACGTCATCTATCCTGACAGGCTGTGTAATGGCAAGTTGGAGACCTGAAAGAACTGCTGCCAGGGTCTTCTGAGCTGCAAGTCCGATGACGAGACCGGCAACTCCTGCAGAAGCTATCAGTGCGGTCCCTATCCTGCGAAAAGCCTCGAAGGACATCATCACTGCGATGAAAGTTATGATCCCTATGATAAGGAATATGATCTTTTTGAACAGCTGGAACTGGGTATGGATCTTGCGTGCTTTAAGGTTATCCTTTTCCTGAACAGAATATTTCCGGACAAGGACTTCCTGGAACACAAGGATACTGCATGCTGCAAGAAGACCCATGGAGAGAGCCATCAATATTTTTAATACCTGCCGGAAAAAAGAATCCAGATAGACTGGAAATTCCATGAGGGGAGCAAAGGAAACAAAGATAAGCAGAAAAACAATGAACTGCCCCAGGAAAACACACTTTTTAAGCCATGGTGATCCTTTTTCTATAAGAGGGAAGCTTTTCAGAATGATGATCTTCAATGTCCGACTTATGATAAAACTGACGATCAATCCTCCAAAGAACAAGATCAATATCAGGGTCAAACGCATTGTCTCTAATTTGATAAAAACCACTCTCCTTTTAACTCTTTGTTGTGTTATTATAACATCATAAGACAGAGTTGCATGAAGACCATTAGTTTCTGCTGCCAGGGAGGTTTATGATGTGGAAAGACCTGAGATGACAAGTGTCTTCTTCGATCAGATCAGAAAAACCGGGAAAAGTGTTCTCATTTCAGATTATGAGGGAACCCTGACCCCCCCCTTGAAAGACAGGGTGACCACATATCCCTACAAGGGAATAAACCAGAAACTGGAACGTCTGGCAACCCTGGGATGCCGGGTGATAATTCTAAGCAGCGGGAAGGCCCTTGACGTTTTGGAGGCTTTTGGCAAGGATATCCCTATCGAGATCTGGGGATTTTATGGTGCTGAAAGATTGGATCCCGGGGGGATCCTTGAGGTATTTTATCCCGAAACCCGCCAGAAAGAAGGACTTACCCTGGCCTATAACCTGGCAAAGGTCTTTTTTACTGATGAGGATCTGGAGATCACTCCTCTTTCAGTAAAGGCATCCTTCAGGGGACCATCTAAGCAAGGTTCGGACCATCCCGGCCATGAGCTGGAAAAAGAATGGATAGGACTTGTGTCTCTCAATGAACTCAGGCTATTGACCTTTGATGGAGGAATGGAATTAAGAGCCAGAGGGTTCGACAAAGGCTCAGCAGTGAGAACGATCCTTAAAGATGTAAGTGCGGATTGTCCCTGCTGCTATCTTGGAGATGATCCTTCTGATGAAGAGCCCTTCAATTTCATCTGGGGAAGAGGCCTGACCGCACTGGTTAAAAAAGAACACCAGGAATCCTCAGCCCAGATCTGGCTGCAGCCCCCATCCGAACTGCTGAAGTTCTGTGATGACTGGATCTGGAGCCTTGAAAACTGGGAGATAGATTCCAGAGATTGATAGGGAGGGAGGGATCGATCTGGCGGTTCCTCCTCTTAGCTGATGATCCTCAATCTTCCACTTCTATCTCGATGGTCCTGCCCGCCTCAGGCCCCTCAATTTCATCAACTTCAAGCCTCAAGACCCCATTGCGATAGCAGGCCCTTGCGGTGTCGGGATTCACCTCGACCGGGAATTGCACGATCCTTGACACGTTGCCAAAATATCTCTCGGAGCAGAGGAATAAGTCCTCTTCATAGTCACTTTCCTGGTTTTTCACAGCATTCAGGATCAACCTGTCTCTATAGACCTTGATATCCACATCACGTGGATCTATACCCGGGAGTTCGATCTCGGCAACGACCTTTCCATCTCTCCTGTAAAAATCTATGGTCGGAATACCTGTCATGCATTTAAGAGTGGTAGGAGCGAAAAGATCATCGAACATCCTGGACATTTCCTGGAACATCCTGTCCACATTGGAATCCCAGAGACTTATAGGATATCTCTCTTTCCTGCGTCTTTCGGGAACATACCTTTCCCTCATGCACACACCTCCCCGAATTACCCTGAGTCAAGAAAGACCCTTTATGCTCCAACTCAATAATTATATCAATAAAAAGCGTCAGCAGGCTGCAAAACAGAAGCAGTGAAGTTCATTTCGCTATTCTTCCCACTTCTTTCCCAGGCAGAAACCTGGACAGGAAATAACCTCCACCGGCAACAAGGATGATGGAAGCCCCCGAAGTAAGGTCCAAATAATAGGAAACAACGAGCCCGAGAAAACAGAAAAGAAGGCTGAAGGCGAAGGAGACGACTGCCATACCCATCAGGGACCTTGAAAACCTCTCTGCCATATATGGGGGGATGGTCAGAAGAGCTATCACAAGGATGAGGCCTACAACCCTGATAAGCATCACTACCGAAAGGGATATCATCACTACAATGACGTAGTGGAAAAGGGTCACTGCAATACCTCTTGTTCTGGCAAAATCCTCATCATAGGCATAGACAAGGATAGACCTGTAATTCCAGTAGAAAAAGCCCCATGTCAGCAGAGCTATTGAACCCATAAGATAAAGATCGATCATGCTCACCGAAAGAATGCTGCCAAAGAGATAACTCATCAGATGTACACCATACCCTGGTGTCAGATCAGCGAAAACAACACCCAATGCCATACCCACAGCCCATATGACACCAATGATGGTATCTGCTCTCCCCCTATCAAGCAGAGTTATTCTTGCCAGGATAAGGGATACCGCAAATGAAAAGGAGATGGCCCCAAACCTCGGAGGAAACCCGAAATAAAGGGCCATCCCTATACCTCCATAGGCTGCATGGGCTATTCCACCCGCAAGGATAACAAATCTCTTTATAACCACAAGGGTACCGATCACACCGCATATGGCACTGGCGAGAAGGGCTGCCATTATTGCATTTCTCATAAAATCATACTGAAGAGCATCAATCATCAGAGGTTTCCCCTTTTTCTGAATGCTTTCCAAGTACCCTGTGGGGAAGACCATGAGCAATAAGCTCAACGGGACAGGCACCATAGGCAAGTTCCAACATCTCTGGTTTTATCTCCCCTTCGGAATGGTAGCAGACCTTGCGGTTCACGCATGCTACCGCGGTAGCATGACTGGTAACTGCAAAAAGGTCATGGCTGACTACAACTATGGTCTTTTCCCTGTTAAGTCTCAAGAGGTTATCATAAAGGCTCTTCTGGGTATCCTGGTCCACGCTTGCAGTAGGTTCATCAAGGATAAGCATCTCGGGATCGGTCGTAAGAGCCCTGGCTATCATGACCCTCTGCCGCTGTCCCATGGAGAGAGAACCCACCAGGGAGTATTCAAGATCGCGAACACCCATTACTTCCATAGCTTCGAGAGCCTTGTAACGGTCCTCTTTCTGGATACTTCTCCTTCGAGATCTACCTGCTCGCCCCATAAGAACAGTATCAAGTACTGTAATAGGGAACTTCTCAGCCTGGGAGAGATCCTGGGGGACATACCCGATCCGGTGGACCGATCTTTCCGGAAGGTCTCCAAGAATTGATACCTTACCACTATCAGGTTTTAGGAGGCCCAGGGCCAGCTTGACGAGAGTGGTCTTACCTCCCCCGTTAGGACCTATGATGGCAAGAAATTCTCCGTGGGGCACCCGGAATGCCACCTGGTCGAGGACCTTCTTGTGGCCATAGGAGAAACTTACCTCGTCAAAAATGATATCCATGGAACCACCCCGCTACTCTTCCTGTATGGACCTCGCCAGGGAATGGGCGACCTGAGACATGTTATTTATCCAGTCCTCAGCAAGGGGGTCTATGACCATGATATCAGCCCCGATCTGGCCTGCCAGGATTGTAGCTGATCTGCTGGAGAACTGGGGTGAAACAAAAATGGTATTAACATCTTTTTCCATGGCTATTTCCATCAACCTTTTCAGGTCTGCCGGTTTTGGTTCCTTGCCCTCGATCTCTACTGGTATCTGGACAAGGCCGTAATCCCTGGCGAAATAACCCCATGAAGGGTGGAATACTATGAAGGGCACTTCTTTTTTATCTTTAAAAAGGTCTTTTATCTCTTCATGGAGTGCTCTGACCTCTTTTTCGAAGACAAGACAATTCTCCCTCCACCTGTCTTCTTTTTCAGGGAACAGGTCCACAAAGGATCTGGTTATCTCGAGAGCTATCTGTTCAACCAGAATGGGAGAATTCCATATATGAGGATCCGGGAAAGTATGAGCTGAAAGGGCTTCCTGCTGATAATGACCTTGATGATGTGCATCCTCATGGTGATCTTCAGATAATTGATCTCTTTCCTTCATTGCTATCTTTTCGATCCCTTCATCAAGGGGAAGGACCTTCAGATCCTTATTCATGGCAATGATCCTGCTGAGAAGAGATCTTTCAAGGTCAAGACCTATGGTAAAAAAAAGCCTTGCCCTTGAAAGATCCACCATCTGTTTTGGTCTTGGTTCAAAAGTGTGAGGATCATCTCCCTGTTTAAGGAGAGAGACAACTTCAAACTCACCACCCGAAATCCTTTCAACAAAGTATTTCACAGGGGGTATGGATACAAATATCCTCTCTCCTGAAAAAGAAGCACAGGCTGTTGACAAATATGCCGATACAAGGAATATCATAATGATCTTTTTCATGAGCCCTCCATTTCCCCTGAGGGGCTCATCCCGGATAAGTTGTCTTTTCTGTTCATACAATCGGGGCAATATCCCTGAAAGGTGACCAACAACTCTTCAATGTGATATTCCCGGTTCACCAGGTCTAAAAGGGTCTTTTTATCATCCACTGTGAAAGGCCGAAGGCAGAAGAGCCTTCCGCATTCCCTGCAAAGGAAATGGGCATGAGGAGGATTATTTACAGAAGCATTGGCATAATATTTTTCTCTTTTTACCTTTGAGACCATCCTGATGAAACCATGTTTTTCGAAAATGGGCAGATTCCTGTAAATAGTCGCAAGATCCATAGGAGGCACTTTGGCCTGTGCATACAGATCCTTCGCGGAAAAGGGGCATTCCCGAGAAGATATGATCTCGAGAAGTCTCAACCTGGATCTGGTCACAGAAACATTTTTACTTTTCAATACTTCAGAGAAGATAGTATTTTCCATGAAAACATTCTACCATTTATGCGAATGGTTTGCAAAAATTCCAGTGTAAAACCAAAAAGGGGCAGCCTTGAAAGGCTGCCCCTAATTTATCTTCTGTTATATTATCTGGTACCTGGTTTCTATACCCTGAAAGAAAGGTTCTTACGTAAAGGGAATTGCCCTCCCCAGCATCCTTTGACATCTGAGAGAAAAACACAGCTTCTGTCGCCAATAAGTGAAGATACCCTGGGAATGTCTTTTCTTCGACAAACGACCTTGATTATCTGGCGGATACCATTTTTGCCTTTTCCATTTATCACCGTCGCCCCGAATCCTTCTTCTCTCAGAGAGTTTACAATATCGTGAGTTGAGTAGCTTCTTTCTGCGATTATCTCGAGCATGACAAGAGAATTCATGAGCTTTTCCTCGAGAACAGCCCCTACCCAGTTACCCGCCGCATATCCTCCTGCATAGGCAAGAAGTTGCGGCAACGCTAATGTACCCCCTCCTCCGAGGATATAACCCAGGACAAGCATGTAGAGGGTCACCTCGCAGAATCCCATGAAAGAAGCCTGGATCCTGTGACCTCTGACCAGAAAGAGAATACGCAAAGTCCCGCAACTTACATCGAGGATTCGGGCAAAAAAGATCAGAACAAGACCGAAGGGATCCATGGGAGTTAATCCTCCTCAGGCATAAAGCCCGGAATTATTGTAGATCCGGAGGATTATACATCGCATTAGAAGACTTGGAAATATGCGCATCTATAGGTCTAAGGACTCAATTTATCGGATGCCTTCAACCAGGCTGTAAAATCAGGATCATCCATGTGTCCGAAATAGCATTATAACTGGTAAAAACCGGGCAACAAGTTGTCGACAACCCTATTGACTTATGTTCAGCAAATCTCTATAATGCTGGAAAATTCAAAATATTTTTCATCGGAGGGTTGATCTAACATGGGGAAAACAAGTCTACACTCCGTAAATATTGACGAAAGGGACAGAAAAGGGGTCGCGAAAAAGCATTTAACCACGGAACAGATCAGGGAAATTCAGGAGGCCATTAACGAATTTTTCCTTGCTGAAAAGGAACGAATGGTCCATGAGAAAGAAGAGCTATTCAGAAACTTGCCGTCAAACCGATCGAATAACGAGATGGATGATGATTTCGAGAGAGAGGAATAGTGCAGGAGAAACCTTTTACATGAAGTAATTTTTTTTAAGTTCTTCAAAGGCGCTGGAAGCGCCTTTTTTTTTGCCATTATTCAGACCAATATACTGTGGTATGCTATGTTTCTTCCTGTCATAGTATAATCTAATCAATCACTGACGAGAGGAGGGCGATCTTCATGTATAGCAGAAGAGGTCTACCCTGGGATCCTTACATTTCGGGAGCCCTGGCAGGCTTACTTGCCGTTGCTTCTGTGGCACTGTTGGGGAAATTCTTCGGTGCTTCCACTACTTTTGCAAGGCTCGGAGGTGCTCTGGAAAGTTCTGTTCTGCCTCAACATGTACAAACCCTGTCCTATTTCCAGAAATACCCTTTCAAGATGGACTGGCAATTGATGTTCCTCGTGGGAATAACAGCCGGGGCTTTTCTGGCATCCGTCTGGTCCAGGACTTTCAGACTGACTCTTTTCCCGGATATGTGGAAGCATCGATTCGGAACGTCCCCGGTAAAAAGGAGTATTACAGCTTTTATTGGTGGCATCCTTGCGGCTTTCGGCGCGAGAATGGCCGGTGGATGTCCTTCAGGCCATGGACTGAGCGGCCTGATGCAGATGTCCATCAGCGGATACATCTCTCTTATCTGTTTTTTCCTTGGGGGTATCATAATCGCCAGGGTCCTTTACGGAAGGAGGGATGAAGCATGAATACGGAATTATGGGGAGGACTTATCACAGGGATCATATTTGGGATCCTCATGCAGAGATCCGAAGTAATAAGATATGACCGGCAGGTCGGAGCTGTAAGGCTCATCGATATGACCATCATCAAGTTCATGCTTTCCGCCATCCTTGTTGGAACCGTTGGTATATATCAGCTCAGGGAGCTGGGAATGATCGCGTTGAGTGTCAAGGGAACTGTGGTCGGCAACAATGTTGTTGGAGGACTTATCTTTGGAGCTGGCTGGGCACTTCTGGGCTACTGTCCCGGTACCGCCGCAGGTGCTCTTGGAGAAGGCAGGCTGGATGCCCTGATAGGAATGCTGGGAATGCTTTTGGGTGCCATAATATTCGCTGAAGTATATCCCTATACACAGACAGGATCTCTTGCATTGGGCAATTACGGCAAGATCACTCTTCCGGATTTACTTGGTGCAGATCCATGGCTTCTGATAGTGGGAGTATCAGTGATCTACCTTCTGATACTTTATACTGTAGAAAAACTGAAACTTTAAAGAATGTTCCATACAGAACAGATCAGAAGGAGGCAATCCGCCGGAGCGCCTCCTTCTGTGTGCTGATGGCAAAAACTAAACCCTGTGCCTTGTATATAATACAGCTCCGATCACGGCCGTGAAAGGAGCCACGGTAACCAGACCGAAGCTTCCCACAAGGGTATGGAGCATTTCTGCAGCCACATAGTTCAGGTTGAGAATATTTACCATGGGTATCCCCTGACCCATGAAAACCATGAGCATGGTGATGTAACTGGCAGAATAGGCTAGGAGCAGGGTGGTTGTCATGGTTCCTATTACCATCCTGCCCACTATCATTCCAGATCTCATGAGCTTCATAGTGGTAATCCCGGGATGATGTTCCATTATTTCGTGCAATGCAGAGGCAATATCCATGGAAAGATCCATTACTGCCCCGGAGGAAGCAAGGAAAATACTCGCCAGAAAGATCCTGGTAAGATTGAGGTGTGCAAATCCCGAGTAAAGCAATGTTTCTGAAAAAGGCTTCACTGCACCGTGAAGATGGAAAGGGCCGGAAAAAACAAGGGAAAGGATACATGTCAGCCCAAGGCCAAGCATGGCTCCCAGGAAAGCCACCAGTCCTTTCCGATTGATACCTCCCACCAGGAAGATTATAACGGAGGTAAGGAGTGTCACTACTGAAAAAGAGACCAGTATCGGATCTATCCCCTTCAGGAACAAGGGGATGAGTATCTTCCATAACGCCAGCCCGGTGAAACCGAAGGAAAGCAAAGCCTTGAAACCCGTAAATCCGCCGAATAAAATCAGAAGAAGGGCAAAAAGACCGAGCAGGACTATCTCCACATCGATACGGTAATGATCGGCTGCGTTGGCAAAGGTAGCCCTGTCCCCGTTAATGGTAAGATCTACCAGGGCACGGTCTCCCACCTCGAAGTACTTGTCCAGCTCCATCTTGCCTGTGAGATTGTTGACAGCTTCCACAATCCTCCCCTTCTGGCTCCCTTCAAGGATCCTTATCTCAAGTACCTGGGTACCGCTTCTGACAAGGCCGAATTGTAAGACCGTGGAATTGTCAACTGAGATGACCTCACCATGGACATGTTCATCCACTTTTTCTATTCTATCTTCGAATCCAGTGGGCAAGATCACCAGGACCATACATGTTATCATCACTACAAGAACGAAGAAAATATCTCTTGAGGTGGACCCTGTAAAAAACCACTTCAGTGCCTTCCTCGTCATCTTTTCACCCTTCCTCCAAAAAGTTGCCGGGGCAGGCATTACGTGCCCGCCCCAATGCATGCTTTGAAGTATTCAAGAATATAAGGATAGCTGTTGTTTCAGATCCAGAATCAAATTGATTATCTGGAAGCCAGCTGCAGACCTTCGACCCCCATGGCCTGAACCATCTTGAAGAAAACATCGGTATTGTCGTAATAACCGTTGAAATTATCAGCACCAACACCTATGGCGGATACAGGGACCGGAACACCTGTATGGGCATAGGAGGTCCAGGCAAGACCAGCCTTCTGGTTGAGGATGTGGGTTATGCTTATCGTAAGAGGTTCGTAGCCGCCATAGAGAAGGTAGGTCTGGTCATCAGAGGCGCGTTCCTCCTTACCCATCATGCTCTGGGCAAAAGAATCCTCAAGCTGTTTGAGTTCATAATCTTTAAGTTCTCCAAGGCTGAAGAATTTCTGGATCTTGGGCATAATATCTTCAAGTCTGGCATTCTTGGGGTCTACACTTTTCTTATATTCCGCCAGAACCTTGTCAAAAGCTTCATAGGATATCTTCTGGCCACTGAGCTTATCGAAGAAGGTATCATACTGGGTCCCGGCAAAACCGATGGTCATTCCACCCGTCTCATGGTCTCCGGTAACTACGATAAGAGTCTCTTCAGGGTGTTCATTGTAGAAACTCATGGCTACCCCGACTGCCTCATCAAAAGCGATGGTGTCGCGGATGGAGGCCACCGCATCGTTGGCATGGCAGGCCCAGTCTATCTTTCCACCTTCTACCATCATGAAAAAGCCCCTGGGATTGTCGAGAAGCTCGATGCCCTTCTGGGTGAACTCGGCTACAGTGATCTCGCTTTCAGTGCGGTCCATGTCATACGGCATGGCCTTGGATCCGTCTAGCACAGGGTTAACGGCCATTATTCTGCCATCGCCTGCCTTCAGTGCAAGGAAAGAGGCCCTGTCGGTAACCCTTTTGTATCCGGCCTTCTCGATGGCCTCGATGGAGCTGGGCTGATCCTTCCTGGAGCCAGTCGGCTTCTGGACATCTCCACCGGCGAAGTAGTCAAAACCGGAGCTGGCGATCTCCATGGATATCTCGTAATAGTTCTTCCTTGTGGGCTGGTGGGCATAGAAACAGGCAGGTGTGGCATGATCGATATCAACAGTGGAAATGATCCCTACCTTCATTCCGGCTGCCTTGGCCATTTCGGCGATGGTAGGAAGGTCTTTCTCTCCTGCTGCATTCATGGCTATTACACCGGACTTGGTCTTGCTTCCCGTAGCAAGGGCGGTACCTGCGGCTGCCGAGTCGGTGATGAGAGAATTGGTGGAATAGGTGGTACACATACCCTGTGCCGGAAGCTTGCTCATGTTAAGCTTTACTATCCCCGGCTTCAGGTCCTGTCCCTGGGAAGCTGCCATGTAGATCTCAGCAGCGTTCCTCTGGGGAAGGGCCATACCGTCACCTATCATAAGGAAGACATACCTGGCCTTGTCTGCTGCAACCGCTCCCTTAACAGTGACGGAGAGGGCAAAACCTAGTACAAAAACAAATGCGAGAAGAGCTAAAGCGAGTTTCCTGAACTTCATCATGTTACGCATATACCATTCACCCCTTGAACTAAGGATAGGATAATTACCTCCAGGATGATCTGTAATTCGGAGATACCTTCGTAATTTACCAACCGTGTGTTACACCAGTCTTCAGACTATATTCCGGAAGTGTAACAAAGATCCGGGCTCAGAAGCGCGTGTTAACAGGGGATTAAACCACTTCTTTGTTGTATAATCTTTTCCGTTCCTTAATATTGATTTACCTTTCTGTTACAGAGAGAGGGTATATTCACCTTTAGCCCATGTTCCGCAGGGCTGTACATCACAGACCTGAGCCCTCAAAAATAATCAAATGATTTGATATATTTCCTCTGATCGGTGGTGCAGGATATGAATACGGTTAAGATAGGGATAATAGGAACCGGTTATGTAGGTCTTGTAACTGGTTTGTGTCTGGCTGATTTCGGTTTCCAGGTTACATGCGGGGACATAAATGGCGGCAAGATAGAAAAACTGGACCAGGGAGAGATACCCATATACGAACCGGGACTGGAAGTGGTATTCGATAGGGTCAGGAAACTGGACAGGATAGCCTTCACATGCAATTGCGAGGAACTTATAAGGAATAATGATGTTATCTTCGTCTGTGTAGGTACGCCTCCAAAAGAGGATGGTTCGGCCGATCTTACCTACGTCTGGGATGCAGCCAGGACCATAGGCAGGACAATAGAAAGCTACAAGGTGGTGGTGGACAAATCCACCGTACCTGTTGGAACTGCGGCAAGAGTCCAGTCGATCATCCTTGACGAGCTTCGGAACAGGAACCTGGTCTGCGATTTTGATGTGGTCTCCAACCCCGAATTTCTAAGGGAAGGTAAGGCTGTTCACGATTTTACCCATCCGGACAGGGTTGTTATTGGCTCCAACAACGACCGGGCAACGGCGATAATGAAAAAAATATACAATCCGCTGAAACTCAACGAAGTCCCTTTCGTTATCACCACTCCCGAGACCGCGGAGATCATAAAGTATGCTTCAAACGCCTTTCTTGCCACCAAGATCGCCTTTATCAACGAGATAGCCAACCTCTGTGAAGCGGTTAACGCAGATGTCCAGAAGGTCGCAAAGGCCATGGGAATGGATGGTAGGATAAGTCCCAAATTCCTGCATCCCGGGCCCGGTTTTGGAGGAAGCTGTTTCCCCAAGGACACCAGGGCCCTTGTCCGGATAGCCCATGAACATGGAGTGGAACAGCTTATAGTCTCAAGCGTAGTGGAATCCAATGAACAGCAGAAGCTACGCATGGTAAGAAAGATAAAGGAAGCCTTTGAAGGCAACCTGGAGGGGAGGATAATCACCGTACTTGGACTGAGCTTTAAACCAGAGACCGATGATATGAGAGAATCCCCGTCCCTTGTTATAATACCTGAACTGATAAGAGCAGGTGCATTTGTCAGGACCTTTGATCCCCAGGCTATGCCTGAAGCAATGAAAGCCCTGAAGGATCATGAAAAATTCATTTCCTACTGTGAAGATGAATACGATGCCTGCAGAAATGCCCATGCCATAGTTATCCTTACGGACTGGAACCAGTTCAGAAGACTGGACCTTGACAAAGTCGCAGCTCTTATGAAAGGCCGGAATTTCTTCGATCTAAGGAACCTGTATGACCCGGAAGAGGTTTATAACATGGGTTTCCAGTACGAAGGTGTCGGCAAGACCCTGGCCGCCCATCTCAAAGGCCTGGACAGGCAGGAACATCCGGAGCAGCTGGAATTCAGGGCAAGATAAGCTCCGATCCCTGCAGTTTGGGAAAATCTGGAAAAAAGAAGGAGGGCGGCCATGGCCGCCCTCCTTGTCATAACAGCATCCCGGGATCATCAGTTTCTCTTAAGGGCAAGAGCGGCCATGGCAATGGAGTTGAGTTTACCCTCCGCGGTCTCGGCCCGTGAAGCAAGTACCACAGGGTGAGTTGTGCCAAGAACTATACCGGCCATTTTGGCATTCCCGAAATAGATCAGGGTCTTACCCATGATATTTCCAGCTTCTATATTTGGAAGCAATACAAGATCAACCTTACCGGAGATCCGGCTTGCTATGCCTTTATGTTCTGCCGCATGAGGATCAACAGCAACATCAAGAGCGATAGGTCCCTCCATGACACATGGGATAGGCAAGAGCCCTTCATTGTTCATTCTCACCAGCTCGGCGGCATCCACAGTGGCCGGCATCCTGTCACTGACCTTTTCATTTGCTGTAAGAACTGCCACGTTGGGATTCTCTATCCCCATTTCCCTTAGTGCCAGAAGAGCATTTATCAGTATATCCTTCTTCTGCTCCAGGTCAGGTGCAACATTTATTCCCCCGTCACTGTGGAACAGAAGGCGGTCAGATCCAGGGATCTCGAAAACTGCCAGGTGACTGAGAAGCCTTCCCGTACGCAAACCCCATTCCTTGTCCAGGACAGCCTTCATAAATACGCTTGTATTTACAAGACCCTTCATAAGGATATCTGCTTTCCCCTGAGAGACGAGCTTAACCGCCTCAAGGGCTCCTACCTCTTCATCTTCTTCATGCACCACCTCAAGGGTGTCAGGTAACCCTACCTCTTTCATCATGCTCCTGATAGCAGGTTCTTTGCCTACCAGGACCGGTTCGGTGATACCTTCATCGAGGGCCATTCTGACCGCCTTCAGTACATCCTCGTCATGCGCTGCAGCTACGCTCATTCGAACTTTTCCAAGGGCTCTGGCCCTGTTTTTCATTTCCTGGTAATTTTTGAACAACTAAGATCTCTCCCTTTTATTAAAGATGGATCTCAAAAAAAGGATCTCTTTCTGTAAGAAGATGTATCTCGGTGGAACCGCCACAATGTTTTTGCACCATCTCCGCCAGTTCGGCAGCCATAGACATGGCCTTCTCCTCGTTCAATGGAGGCATGGCTTCGATGTTTATCGCCACGTTACGGGTAAGGGGCGTGATCTTGCTCCTGTCACCGTTTTTCCAGCACCAGCCTCTGCAGAAGACATCCAGGTTGCCTGTATCGAAATAAATGACCTCCCCCTCAGGGGGAATTTCTCTGTTATCAGGCTGACCCAGAGGCACATAGGTCTCATTCCCCTTCGCATAACCAAGCCGGATGGCTCCCTCAAGGACATCAACATCATCACCACCGCAGGGGGTTATGTATTTCAGGCTGATCACGTTGAAGATAGTGACAAGTTTATTGATAAATGGCAGGTCCTTGCCTGATCGGGTCCTCTTGATCAGGTTGGCTATGGATGGCGGATACTTGTTTGGATTGAGATCCATGGAACGGAAAGTATCTCTCCATGCCGCAATATTGGGATGTTCCCTGTAATCCTCCATTCCGGGATCTTCCCTGACTCTCCTTTCAAGATCCCTCAGGAGTGCCAGCAATTCAGGCGCTTCCCCTCCGTTATCAACATCCCTTGCCACCACTACAGCCCTGCAGTAACCGGGAAAAGCGCTGAATATCCTGTCTTCGATCTCGTATCGCATTTCAAAGCCTCCCAAAAACTGGTATTAAAGAAAACACCTGAATTATAACTGAAATGAATTTACGAAAAAGGTCAGGATGGCTGGTCCAGCCATCCTGACCTGTAAAAACGGCGGATCAACCCTTTATTGCATCATAACCCAGATCGAGGACTTTCAGGTTAGCCTCGACAAATCTGGATGGAGCCAATTCGCTGACAGCTTCCTTGACCTCTTCCAGTGATACTCCTCCAAGGCCAGCACCACACATGGCTCCAAGGATCAGGACGTTGAGGAAAAGGAAATTCCCTTTCATGTGTTTTTTCAGGATATCGTAACCCATCATCCTGTACAGCTTGATCTGGTTATCACTGAAAAAATACCTAAGATCCTCATTCTCAAAATGCTCGGGATCATGGACATTCACAACAGCACTTCCGCCTTTTTTGAGAAAATCGTAGTTCCTGAGAGCCTCCATCTGATCGAAAGCCAGTAGTATGTCAGCCTGGCCTTTCTCCACTAGAGGAGAATTATACTCACCTATCTTGTAATGGCTGATAACTGAGCCTCCCCGTTGGGACATCCCATGGACTTCACTGCCGACAATTTTCTCTCCTTTTGTCATTGCTATATGTCCAAGGACCTTGCTGGTAAAAAGGATCCCCTGACCGCCTATACCTACGATTATGAACTGCATTATTCCTCATCCTCCTTTACAGGAATAATAGCTCCGTGGGGACATATCTCTACACAGACCCCGCAATTTATGCAGAACCTGTCATCGATGTAGGCCTTCCTTTTTTCTTCATCAAAGGCGAGGCCTGGGCAATTGAAGAAATCGATACAGTATCGGCAACCGATACATTTTTC
>JAFGMB010000009.1 GCA_016927765.1 Synergistales bacterium | reverse complement strand
GGAGGCCTGCTCCCTAAAAAGACGAAACTGAGAAGGATGAAGGTCTCCCAGGCAAGAAGGGTCCTTCAAGCCGAAGAGGCTGAAAAGCTCATAGATATGGAAGAGGTTACCCGTAAAGCCCTCGAAAAGGCCCAGGAAGAAGGCATTGTTTTCGTTGATGAGATAGACAAGATAGTAGCTACAGGATCTGCAGCAGGGCCCGATGTGAGCAGGGAAGGGGTTCAACGGGACCTTCTCCCGGTAGTGGAAGGTTGCCCTGTACAGACGAAATATGGGACCGTCAATACAGATCATATCCTTTTCATCAGCGCAGGTGCTTTTCAGAAGGTCAAACCTTCCGATCTGGTCCCTGAGCTTCAGGGCCGATTCCCTATCAGGGTCGAGCTCAATCCTCTGAGTGTTGAGGACCTTTCCCGGATACTCCTTGAACCTGAGAACTCACTTGTAAAACAATACCAGGCCCTTCTGAGTACGGAGAACGTGGATCTCCGTTTCCTGGAAGACGGAATAAACGCTATTGCTGAATACGCGGAAAAGGTCAATCATGACATGGAGAATATAGGCGCAAGACGTCTGCACACCATGATGGAGCAACTCCTTGAGGATATCAGTTTCGATGCCCCGGAACGCTCGGGTGAATCGGTCCTCATTGACAGGGAATTCGTCGATAAACAACTCGTCAACCTCGTTCAGGATACAGACATGCGAAGGTATCTGCTCTGATCCCTGACCGTTGATTTACAAAATTTGAACTTCTTTCGAAGAAGGAGGAAATGTCTATGGTTAACAAGGCAGATAATATTCTTAATGACAATTCAATGATCGATGAAGGGGAGGAAATGCGGGACCTTCTTGAGAAAACGAGGCTCGTAGGGAGAGCACTCCAGAGCAGAAGAGAAGGGACCAAACCGGACTATACCAAATTGGCGAAGCTTCTCTGTGAATTCATGACGGCAAACGTTTATATCATAAACAGGGACGGAAAAGTACTGGGCTACTCCTGGATAAGCGAATATAAATCGAAGACCATACAGGGATTTCTTGACCAGGGCTTCATGCCCGAGAGTTTCGTGGAGAAGATGAATCAGCATCGTGAAGCTTTCATCAGCGAGACCGACGGTTATCTTTTTGATGATATGGACACAGGTGACGTACCTGAAAAACATACCCTTTATGTTCCCATTTACGGCTCGGCAGAAAGACTTGGGACCCTGCTTCTTGTCAGATTCTTCGAATATTTCAATGTCAAGGATCTTATCCTTGCCGAATATTTAGCTACCCTGGTCGGCATAGAGATCCTTCATGACAGGACCAGGAGCATCGAAGAAAGATCCAGGGAGAGACTTGTCGTCCAGATGGCCATGAGGGCCCTTTCCTATTCGGAAGTGGAATCCATCAAACACATAATCAGGGATCTCGGGGGATATGAAGGTGTTGTCATAGCCAGTAAAGTGGCCGATAGGGTGGGTGTGACCAGGAGTGTCATCGTGAATGCCCTCAGAAAACTTGAAAGTGCAGGTATAATTGAAAGCAGAAGCCTGGGGATGAAGGGGACTTTTATAAAGATACTCAGCCCTCTTTTTGTCGAAGAACTTGGAATCCTGGCAGAATAACAGTGCCTGGGGATCCTTTATCTTTATGCCATGAGCCTTTGCCCTGGGGCATAAATTCTCCGGATTTTCAGGATAAGTGTTCCCTGTTGTCAATTCGGTGTGTTTTTTTGTTATAATTCCAGCAAATACAACATTCGGACCTATAGCCAGAATGTGGGGAGGCAACCTATCTCCGCTGGAGGTGGTATAACCTGTAGCCTCGTAAAGACAAGGGGGATATTCCCCTGTTTACACGATTTATGAACATAATCATTCTTTGGAGGGTAGAAATAAGGTATGGTTGAAGAGAAGGTCAGGGATGACTTGTCCCTCGAAGTGGGAGCAATAGTCGATTGTGTAGTTGAACAGGTTATGCCCTATGGAGCTTTTGTTAAGCTCAGCTCCGGCAAAAAGGGAATGATCCATATTTCTGAGCTATCCCACAATTATGTAAAAAAGGTGGAAGATATTCTCAAGGTCGAACAGCAGGTGAAGGCCAAGATAATAAAGATAGATGATAAGGGCCGGATAGACCTTTCTATCAAGCAACTTGAATCGAGACCTCCCAGGCCCCAGAAACAGGGAATGGACGAGGACAGTTTTGAAAAGAAACTTTCTTCCTTTCTAAAGACCAGCGAAATGAAGATCGCAGATATCAACAGCAGGAATAATAACCGGTCAGGAAAGAAAAAGACCAAAAAACCTAAATGAGCTGCATGTACACTTACAAAAGCACAGGGGGCTCAAGCCCCCTTTTTTCATTTCAGAGGATTTCCCCCCCGGTACTTTCCGTTGTGAGGTCCCAGATGAGGGGAAGAAAATTTTCTGAATCCATGATGGAAGGTACCTGTTCATACTGTGCCTGGGGTTACCCCAGGGTTATCGTATGCAGGCCACTGTCCGGCGGGGCACCCTTTCCCACCCTTTTCTGGCTAAGCTGCCCCTGGCTTGTCCTGCAGGCAGGCAGGCTTGAGTCCGAAGGGGGTGTCCGGGACCTGGAAGAAGTCCTGCTATCCAGAAGATCAGCCTGGATCAACTTCAATATCCGGGCATCTTTGCTGAGACTTTTCCTGATCTCTTCTTCCCGTAGAAAATTCATGAACAGGTTTTATCCGAAAATATTTGATGTCCTCCGAAGGACAGAGGTGGGTGGGATCTACCCTTCAGACAGGATCACGGTGAAATGCCTTCACCTCCAGGTGGCTGCCTTCCTTGCCATGAATGGACATCCAGGCAGCGATTGGCTTCTGGAAAAATTTCCTGCCCTCAGTTGTCCTGATCCTGGAAAAGAAGTATGCGGACTTTTTCCTGTTTTACGAAAACGATCCCTGGGGCGAGGCAGTCAATGAGATATTGCGCCATAGATATCGGATCCAATTCGGTCAGGCACCTTCTGATCGAGTATGAGCCTGACGGGCTTCTGCTGTACAGGGGCTCAGGTTCGACCATTACGAGGATCACGGAAGGTTCTTCACAGGGTCGTCTTGTCCTGAGGGAAACCGCCGTGAAGAGGACCCTTGATGTGGTCGGCAGGATCAGGTCTTTCCTTGATGATGAAGGAGTTCCTCGAAATAACCGTTTCCTTTTTGCCACCGAATCACTGAGGATGGCAGAGAACTCCGACCATGTAAAAACCAGGCTCGAGATGGAGGCTGGGGTTCCCATGGAACTCCTTTCGGGGAACCGGGAGGCTCAACTGGGACAGAAGGGGGCAACATGTTCATTCGGCCCTTATACGACTACCTTTGATCTTGGTGGGGGAAGTCTTGAGATATCCAATGAGGAGATGTCCCTTTCCTTTCCCCTTGGGGCTGTTCGCATGACTAACAGGTTCGGCGAAAGAACCGGGGAAATAGAAAAAGAAGTCAGCCTTCATATCGGGGCTTCGGTCCCGAAACTGACGGGTCAGCTCATAGGCGTGGGGGGAACGTCTTCTTCAGTGGTAATGATGAATGAAGGGATACCCGTAAATTCCTATGCCCCTTCTCTTGTCCACGGGAAAAGGGTAACACTGGACTCTCTTGACTCACTTATTTCGATAATAACGGATCCCCGTGTGGACAGGCAGAAGATCACGGGTCTTGAACCCTTGAGATCGGATATAATCATTGCAGGCATATCAGTGATCAAAGCCGTCCTCAAGGAATTCCATGTAATGGGATATATCCATAGTGAAACAGGTATACTCTGGGGTTTCCTGGTGGATAAACTTCAACAGAGAGGCTTTTTCGTAAAGGGTATTGCCTTTGAATGAGCCCTGTGGAAGAGGGACTCCCATGTTCAATGGCCTTGCCGGAAGATGTGAAATAAGGGGATGTTTTTTTATAAAGATGTTTAACGGGACAGTAAGTTTAAATTTCCTCCACCTCTCTTGACATAGAGGCCAAAGGATGTTTATACTTACCGGGCCTGATATTGAGCCGTTAGCTCAGTCGGCAGAGCACCGGACTTTTAATCCGGGTGTCGTGGGTTCGACCCCCACACGGCTCACCACTAAGCGGTCCCATCGTCCAGAGGCCCAGGACACAGCCCTTTCAAGGCTGCGACACGGGTTCGAATCCCGTTGGGACCGCCATTTTTGTATATTGTCGATCAGCCGGTGTAGCTCAGTCGGTAGAGCAGCGCACTCGTAATGCGCAGGTCGGCGGTTCAAGTCCGCCCGCCGGCTCCATTCAGCGATCGCCATGTATGATGGCACGATACATTTTTCAGGCTCTTCGCTTCAGTTCTCTCTTGACACTTTTCCCGGAGGTTCTGCGTGCATGTTCACTTTCCAGAGAAGGATCATTTTCGTAAGACATGGCAGGACCGATTGGAATGACTCTCTACGTTACCAGGGGAAAAGCGATATCCCCCTTAACCGTGAAGGAGTACAGGAAGCCCGAAAGGCTGCTATTCGACTTTCCGGATATTCCCCTGATATCGTTTATACCAGCCCCCTGAAAAGAGCCCTCCAGACTGCTCATATCATTTGCGATGCTTTCCCCGAAACCCCTCCGCTGGAAATTCACGGCGAACTTTCAGAGATAGGCTTTGGAGATTGGGAAGGAAAGTCCATCAGAGACCTGGAGTCTGAGTCATCGGATCTGTACCTGAAATGGAGGGCAGATCCAACATCAGTTGCCCCTCCCGGTGGAGAGTCTTTTCAGGATATCAGCAAGAGGGTGGATATCTCTTTTCAGCGGATCCTTTCCACCGATCTCAAAAAGGTCCTGGTTGTAAGCCATGGGGGTATCATAAGGACGGCCCTCACTTCTCTTATTGGCATGAACCCCTCCATATTGTGGAGTTTAAGGCTTGATAACTGTGCTATTTCGGTGGTGGATATCTGGAGCCATGTCAACACTCTTGTTTTGTGGAACGATCATAACCACCTTTTTTTAGATGAAACAGAGATATCAGTTCTTCCTCTTCCTCTTTAGACATAACCTCCATGTTGCTGTTAAAATGTTCTTGGTCTGTATTATCGTATTTTATCTGTGTCCCCGGGAGGACCTGGAATGAGCCAGGATGATTTTTTTGCCGAACAGGATGAGGAAAGGGAGTCTGATCTCTGGAATAAACTCGGGAAGGGTGATGACAAGTCACGAGAGCAACTGATCCTCCTGTACAGGCCCATGGTATTCTGGCTTATCAGGAAATTATATGTGGACCCTCAGCTGTATCCGGATCTTGTACAGGAAGGCATGGTCGCCCTTATCAAGGCGGTGGACAAATTCGATACTTCCAGGGGGACAAGGTTTTCCACCTATGCTTATTACAGGATAAGAGGTGAAATGATCAACTTCCTTCAGAGAAAGGAAGCAAAGGCGCCTCTGCCTGTGGAAATAGAGGAGGATTCAGTGGTTGATCCCATACTGCCTGATGCGATCGATACCCTGATAGAGATCAATGAAAATATCCGGAAATTGCCTGCCAGAGAATCCAGGATCATTTCTTCGATCCTTTTTGAAGGCAGGTCCATCAGGGAAGTAGCAGACAGTGAGGGCTATGATATCAGCCATATATACCGGATAAAAAGAAAAGGTCTTTCTTCTCTCCGGAAAATGCTTAAACTTTCCGATGCCATAAAAGAAAGTTGAAAAGGGATAAATCTAAGTATAGGGATAATCCTTTTTCGGGGTGGTTTCTTTGGAAAGAAAGATAAGAAAGGTCCAGAAATGGCTTGAAAGATGTCTTATCTCCTGCAGATCCGGGTCCTGGGAGAGAGCGATCGGTGATATGGAATGCGCCAACGCGGAACTGAGGATCGCAAGGGAGGAACTCTGGCTTGCGGCGGAGAACTCCAGGCAGAGTTGTGCCTCCAGAGGGCTCAGGCATTTAGGTTCAGCTGCCATAACCCTTGTGGTAGCATCTGTGATCCTTATGGTAAGCGCGGCACCCATAGCTGTTAACCATGGGGTCATATCACAGACCGTTTCTTCCGAAAAAAAACCTGTCCTGGAATGGCTCGAGAAAGACGAAGAAATGCTCATCTCGGCATTAAGGAAAAGCCTGAGTGAGAATGGTTTCAGGGAAACGGACCTGAGTGACACTGGAATTGCACGTAACAATTGGCAACCCGAAATGGAAAAAACAGTTGCCCAGGGTGGGAATATTCCTTCCTTTCATGGTCAGGAGATCCTTCAAACGGCCGGGATCAGCAGGGAACTTCGGGAGAGTCCGTACTCTCGAGGTCCTTCAGAGATCATGATGGAAGAAGTCCTTGCCCTTCTTGAGATAGGGCAGCGAGTGTTGAGGAACCCGGAACCACCTATTAAGGTCACGCAATAACTTATTTCCCGGAAGGAGAGGGTTATCCTTGAGGTCGAAAAAGCTTGTTTTTCTTTTCATTCTATCGGTTTTCCTTTTTTCCCTGGGTTCACCGGTAAATGCCGCAACACCCCTTGTTTCAGCAGTTGATGTGCAAGGCAATGAAAAAGTGGTTTCCCAGCATATCCTTGGAGCTGTCCAGACCAGGCCTGGTGAGCCAATAGATGAGGAGCAACTAAAAAAAGACGTGGAAAGCATTTACGAACTCGGTTTCTTCTCCTTCGTGGACGCAAAATTAACACCTCTTACAGGTGGTATTGCCGTTACATTCCTTGTACAGGAGAATCCCACCGTGGAATCCATAGAATTTACCGGTAATACCGTCTATTCGGCAGAAGAGTTGAAGGAACTTGTCTTCACTGCATCCGGGACTGTTTTCAACAGGGTATTTTTCCGGCATGATCTCCAAAGGATCAAGGAAAAATATGAAAAAGACGGTTATGTGATGATGAAGATAGCCGATGTGCAACTGGTGGGCGGTGCTATTACGGTCCAGATAGTAGAACCCCGGGTGGGGGACATTATCATCCAGGGTAATACAAAGACCAAAAGCTATGTCATCGAAAGGCAGATCAAGATGGAAAAGGGAGACCTGTTCAATGCCACGGTCCTCAGGCACTCCATCAACAAGGTGAACAACCTTGGCTTTTTTGAGGATGTCAGTGTTGGTTTTGAGCCTTCGGAGGATGATCCTGCCGCCACAAACATAGTATTGACAGTGGAGGAGGCCAAGACGGGCAATATAGGCCTGACCGTAGGCCATGGAAGCAGCAGCGGATGGAGTGGCGGTCTCAGTTACGGCGATTCCAACTGGGGAGGCAAGGGGCAAAAGTTCGAAGTGGGATTTGAGCTTGGAGATAACGAGCAGTACTGGACCTATTACCAGGAGCCCTATATGGATGGGGAACATTATGCATGGAAAGTAGGGGCATATAAAAGGTACTACGAAGACAGGGACTATTTCGAGGATGGGGAATCCATTATCGAATATGACGAAGACAGGGTAGGTTACTACCTGGGGTTTGGAAAACAGTTCCCCAGGGATGAAAAATTGAGTTGGTACCTGACCCTTGACTGGAGAGATTTCGAGTATTCCGATATTACCGAAACAGGTGAGGGTGACATCACCAGCGACGATATTTTCGGAGAGGGAAGGCTTCTGGATGGAACTATCTTCTCGGCCCTCGCTACGGTAACTTACAATAACCTTGATCCTTATTTAAGTTACCCCAAGGGGGATATTGAAGACCTCAATATTGAGAAGGCCATGGATTTTCTCGGAAGTGACTATGATTTCACGAAATACTGGCTGACCCTCCGTTACTACACTCCTCTTTCCGACTTTGGCAGCTTCTTCGATGGCACCTTCGGGACAGAAGATAATCCGGTGATCCTTGCAGCAAGGGTGAGGGCGGGTTTCTCCTCCGGGGAGTTGCCTTTTGCGGAACAGTATGAAGTCGGGGGCTCGAGGAGCCTCAGGGGCTACCAGGATGGAGAATTCGAGGGAGATGAAATGCTCATCGGTAACCTGGAACTGAGGTTGCCTGTGGACAGGAACTTCGGATTTGTGGTCTTTTATGATATCGGTAATGCGTGGGACAGTGGCTTAGATGAGAACTTCAGTTTTTCCGATCTTTATGACGGTTATGGTTTCGGGGTCAGGGTTAGAACTCCCCTGGGAAATCTGAGGCTGGATTATGGTACTGGTGAATTTGAATCCAGGACCCACTTCGGTTTTGGAGAAATGTTCTAAATCCCTCCATCGTACTATAAGGAGCCTTTCCAGGGCTGCAGCGGTTTTTTCAGCTGTGGCCCTTATTTCTGTATATGCTGTTCCGGCCTTTTCAGCGGTTACGGTACAGGGATTGCCTGACTGGCTGGTCCGGAATGCCGAAAAAAGCCTGAATACGGTCTGGGCACAGATGGAAGAAGATACACCCCTTGAAACGCGCCAGGAAATGATCAGGCTGGTGGCCGGGAAGCTCTTTGCCGGATATGTTGTAGCCCATATCAGTTCGGACAAGGGGAACGTGGAATTTTTCCTGGAGCCTCGGCAGAAAGGGAATTGGCGAGTATCTGTGGTGATCCCGCCCCTGAACGAGGTATCTGAAAAATGGTTCAGTACTGATGCTGGAAAGGTCGAAAAAGAGGTGTCCGGGTTATTGCTGAATTTCCCTCCCGCTGCTCTGGCCTGGGCGGATTTCGCCCTGGAGAGCAGGATCAATGAAGTGGTCAGGGAACATCTTCAGGGTTGGGAAACAGGAATAGTGGTAAAGGTCCAGGAAGAGGCACATGTCCTGGAGATCTCCTTTTCTCCGAGCCCTCCCCTTGTTCTCGCTTTTGATCCTATGGTGGATTCCACCACTATTCCCTATATTTTCCGTTCTGAGCTGGAAGAAGGTATCCTGAAGGATCTTTCGGGATTCACAGGCTTGCCGGTAGAGTGGCTGGCTTATCATAAAAATGAATTTGAGGATTATGCGGTGGTCAGGTTATCTGAAAGGAACACTGTCAGAAACTCGAGGGCAAAAGTAGATATTTCGGTCGTCCCTGACCAGATCTCGAAAATACAGGCCATGGTGGAAAGCGGCAGATATTCACTACATGCATGGCTGGCCGTATATGTGGGGGCAGATGAACAATATCCCGAGTTCGGGCTGCATTTGGGAAGGATCACCCAACCGATCAGTGGCTGGGACCTGGAGCTTTATGGGGAATTCATCACGCGAGTTGATGATCTGGACCTTGAATCCAGGTGGGGAATGAGATGGTCCCCTCTGGACAAGACCTGGATAGGGTTGGAATATGTCGAGCCCGATGACCTTGTATGGTACAGACTGTGGTATACGGGTTCATTCAACACTCCCTATCTGTGGTGGAGGTACAGCAGCGAGAAAGATCATAATTTTGCCCTCGGCTGGAATCTGACGAGGTATTTTTCCCTGGAACTGCTGTATGACGAGCGTTATGAGGACAACTGGAGCATAAGGCTGTTAAATCATTTATAGGAGTGACCCTCTTTGATAAGATTCAAGGAACCAATGTATCTGAAAGATCTTGTTCATATTGTCAGGGGCAGACCCACAGGTTCCACTGAAGATGTCTTCCGTGAGGTTGCCTCCCCTTCAGAAGCCGGAGCGGGTTCAGTGGTCTTTGTCTCTTCCAGGAAAGACATGAAAGATCTTCCAGAAGGTGTATTGATGATAGCGAGGGAGGAGCTTTTCGCTGATTCCGATACCGGCATATCAGTGGACGATCCTCGGGTGGCCATGATGAGATTACTGGAACACCTGAAGGAAGATGACCATGAAGTTATCGGAATACATCCTTCTTCCGCCATATCGCCGGAAGCTCTCGTCCATCCTGATGCTTCCGTTGGTCCTTTCTGCGTTGTAGAGAAAGGAGCAAATATAGGAAGAGGAGCAGTCCTCAAGTCTCATGTTTTTATTGGTTCCGATTCTGTGGTAGGAGAGGGAACTTTCATCGCGCCGAATTGTGTGGTCTATAAGGGCTGCGTGATCGGTCGGAAATGTATGATCCACAGTGGTTCTGTCCTTGGTGCAGATGGGTTCGGCTTTATTCCAGGTGATGATAGTGGCCCCCCTGTAAAGATCCCCCAGCTGGGTGGCGTAAAAATAGGCGATCACGTCGAAATAGGAGCCTGTTGCACAGTTGATCGTGGTACCATTTCTGACACCGTGATCAACGACCATGTGAAGATGGACGATCATGTGCACATCGCCCATAACGTTGTTGTGGGAAAAGGATGTATCCTTGTCGCCATGACAGGTCTTGCCGGCAGTTCCATTCTTGAGGATGGGGTTATCATGGCTGCCAGAAGTGGTACAGGTGATCATGTGAGGATAGGTAAGGGGGCACAGGTGGCAGCCATGGCAGGGGCCATTAAGG
>JAFGMB010000008.1 GCA_016927765.1 Synergistales bacterium | reverse complement strand
CGAAATAGTGATAGATAAAAGCAGCCCGGTGTCGGGGAAAAAACTGAGAGATATCGGCCTGCCTCCAGGAGTGCTGGTGGCCCTTATATCCAGGGAGGGCGAATTGCATGTACCTTTTGGAGATACCCAGATCCTTCCCGGTGATACGGTCCTTTTATTCGCATCCTCCAAGATATTGCCCAAGGCTGTGGAGATCCTGGGGGTGCAATAGGCTTGAAACTGTCCATCGTATCGAAAGTACTTTCCCTTCTTGCTGCCATAATATCCCTTTTCATGCTCTGGCCTCTATGGTGGGCCTATATTGATGGAAGCAGGGACCTTGTCCCGATCATCAAATCAATGGTCATAGGGTTGATGGTTGCTTCCTTTCTCTACCTTTTCGGCAGGAAGAATACTTACGAAGAACTTGGCATCAAGGAAGCTTTTGCTGTAGTAACCCTGTCATGGGTCCTCGCCTCGGTCATTGGTGGACTACCCTTTCTTTTCAACGGGACAGTGCCAACCTTTACGGATGCTTTTTTCGAGGCCATGTCAGGTTTTACTACTACCGGGGCTTCAGTCCTGACTGACATAGAGTCTAATCCCAGGGGTATTCTTTTCTGGAGGGATCTTACCCATTGGCTTGGCGGGATGGGGATAATCGTCCTGAGCCTGGCGATCCTGCCCTTTCTAGGGGTGGGAGGAATGCAGTTGTACAAGGCCGAGGTTCCCGGCCCCATTCCTGAGAAACTCACGCCCAGGGTTCAACAGACAGCACTTCTCTTATGGGGGGTGTATGTGTTCCTTTCGGCTCTTGAGACCCTCTTCCTGTGGCTTGGTGGAATGAACATGTTCGAATCTCTCACCCACACTTTCGGTACCATGGCCACTGGAGGTTTTTCTCCCCTCAACAGCAGCATAGGTCAGTACAACAGTGCCTATTTCGATTGGGTCATAATCATCTTCATGTTCCTTGCAGGAGCCAATTTTGCCCTTCATTATTTTATGCTCAGGGGTAAATTCGATGCCTGGTGGAAGGATGAGGAGTTCCTCTTTTATACAAAAGTGATCCTCTTTGGAATTGTTACTATTACAGCCTTCCTGGTTTTCAACGGTACCTACGGTAACTTGCTTGATTCAGTGCGTTATGCCGCTTTCCAGGTAGTCAGTATCACCACCACCACGGGATACGTGACTGCCGATTACGAGCAATGGCCTTTCTATGCACAATATCTTCTCCTTGGACTGATGTTTGTGGGTGGTTGTGCCGGTTCCACCGGTGGGGGGATCAAGAACCTGAGGATAATGGTCCTTTTTAGGCACGTGAAAGCAGAACTCCAGAGATTACTGCACCCGAAGTCAATGGTACATGTGCGTGTGGGAGGAAATGTGGTTGGAAGGGATATCATCGCCTCTGTAACGGCCTTTTTTATTCTTTACATAGGGCTGTTTGCAATCTTCGCTCTTATCATGGCGGGTTTCGGACTGGATGTGGTATCCTCCATCGCCAGTGTAGCTGCAACTCTTGGGAATATCGGCCCTGGTCTTGGAGTGGTGGGACCGGTGAAGAACTATGCCACAGTACCCCTCGCAGGCAAATGGGTACTGTCCCTGTGTATGCTTCTGGGGAGGTTGGAGATATATACCGTGATAATGCTCATACTTCCAGGTACCTGGAAAAGATAAAATAAAAAAGAACCATGAATAAAAGGCTCCCTGGTGTTCACGGATCTGAGTCTGAAGCTTCATTAATAATGATACCCAGGTCACTTGTCAAATGATACAGAATGCCATGGCCAGGTGATCCAATGAATACTCTTTTCAGGTATTCCAAGGGTTTATATTGATTGAGCCATATTCAGAATTACCTGGATCGGGGATGAGATCCGTGAGCGATCCGAGAAATGAATATGATCCCTGTTATTTTGTGATGAAGAACATGAAAGAATGCGAAAATGAAGGAAATGTGAAACCGAAGACTATATCTATGAGGAACTTGCGGATAGTGTGAATTTCAATACCCTTTCAATACTGCGTATAAGACTATATTTCAAAGGCTATTTGAAGATCTTATGAAAATATCAGTACACAAAGGCGGGCCTTTCCGGCCCGCCTTTGTGTCTGCGGTTAGTTAGCCTCGGAGTGTTCAATAGCGATCTTTTTCCCGTTATCCAGGATCCTGCCTATCTCTCTGACCTCTATCCTGAGTATTCCTTTGTCATAGGATGCCTTTGCACTTTCAGGGTCAACTTCCCCCGGAAAAGCAATAGCTCTCTGTATTTTTCCGTAATATCTTTCTGAACGGATATAACGTTCATTTTCCATCTTTTTTTCCTGTTCCTTGACTGCGCTTATGTCTATATGGTCCTTGAAGATCTTCAGGTCCATTTTTTCAGGGGTCAGTCCTGGTATCTCGAATTCCATGATTATCCTGTCATCTTCCCTGTAGAAATCCCCCCTGGGCTTTATGGTGAGCTCCTTTTCCTGCAGTTCCGTTACAGGTCTAAAAGAAAGGGGTTCAAAAGTGCTCATCATATGCTCCATCATTCTCTCCATGTTACATGTCCATGAATCGAAGAGGGACACGGGATTTCTACTCCTTGTTGCTAACCATCTGGTCATAGGACAACACCTCCGTTAAAATTATTTTATACACATCTATGACCATAACTGACCTACGTATAATTATAATGATCAGTATTAGTCAGACAAGTGGTGATGATCGGGAATATCCAAGTTCATGACTAAATATCCTTGAGAATAATTGGATAGCTGTTAAAATCTAACCAATGCTAACCATATAGCAAGTCTTTCAGGTCCCAAGATATGATTTAGTTGCAGCCGAAAGATTTATCTTCTATG